>NZ_JADBUZ010000062.1:0-13344 GCF_020245305.1 Microcystis sp. M20BS1
GAACCCCTATATAGAAAGGCATTTAGCGATTTTTGTCAATTGTTTTTGCTCTAGAGCAAACTAATCAATTAAGTCTCTTGCCAGATAAGGATTTAGTCGATTTATGCCCCCCTATCGAATCATACCAAGTAACGAAGAACCAGAGACCTGTACTTTTCAATGACTTTTTGCCGCAAACCCTAATACCAAATTTCAAAAACTATGGCATACTTATAGAAAAGATTATTAAGTGGATAAATTGGCGATGCCGGTCGTACCCAAAATTGATATTGTTGAGTCAGTAGAAGATTTAAAAAAATTAATGAAACAACAAAAAAGTAGTTTAGCCTACGCTAAAGTACAGTCCTTATATTTTTTGAAGATGGGGGAGGTAGAGACGGTTCGCCATTTAGTGGTATTAATGGGACGAGGGGAAAGAACAATCCATCGCTGGTTAAGTTTCTACAAAAAAAGGAGGAATCGAGCGATTATTATCTGAAGGAAACCCACCAGGAAGACCGAAAAAGATTTCGGTAGAAGAATTCGCTCTTTTACAAAACGAATTAAAAGACCCAGTGGGTTTCACCAGCTATAAAGAGATTTATTTTTGGCTCTCGGTCGTTCCAGAAATTTCCGTCAGCTATACAACAGTTTATCGTCTCGTTAGACAGGAATTAGAAGCTAAATTAAAAGTACCTAGACCAGGAAATCCGAGACAATTGCCTGGCGAAGTAGATGAGTTTAAAGCGAACTTATCTAAACGACTAAAAGCTTTACTAGACAGGGAAAGCGAGAAAGTAAAGCGTTACGAGAAAGTAAGTTTTTGGTGCGAGGATGAAAGTAGATTGGCTCTTCCGGTTTCTGTGTGGAAACGAAGCCTATACTGATAGTTTCTTCGGCAAAATAGTCGTAAAAGTCTTTCTCCGTCAACATTTCACGATTCCATAAGCAAAAATTATCACACAAAGTCGAGAAGAGCCGTAGATTTGGTTGTCACACTATTGCTCGGAATAAAATAACTCTTTTCGGAGTTAAGCCGATTGGTAATTTTTAATATAACTTCCAATGCTTTTGGCTGCACGGGGCTGTAAAGCCTCGACAGGGCAGAAGCTTCTTCTATGAATTCTCCCATTTAGATGGGGATTGTTTCGGAGAATATCTATTACAACTATCGCAAGCTTTTCCCAATGAATTACATATTTTACAAGTAGATAACGCTCCTGCACATATGGCGGGACACTTAGAAATTCCCGACAATATTATCTTGTTTTATCAACCTTCTTGTTGTCCTGAAGTTAACCCCGCAACAGAGAGTTTGGCTGTACCTGAAAAATTTTCTGGCATGGGAAACTTTTGAATCTCTTGATGCTTTAAGAGATAAACTCGATGCTCTTTTAAATCGTTTATCCAATGACACTAGGCTCTTCGTTACTTGGTATGGTTCGATAGGGGGGCATAAATCGACTAAATCCTTATCTGGCAAGGGATTTAATTGATTAGTTCGCTCTAGATCGAAAATAATTGACAAAAATCGCTAAATGCCTTTCTATATAGGGGGTTCTATCCCTTATAACCCCCGTTCATTGCATAACACAAACCGAAGAGCCTGACACTATCGGGTATTTAACGGGATGGTCTTGGATTTTAGAAGCTCTATGTCTGTCAGGAATTTAGAAATTTGGTATAAGATAACAGCAAAACTGTCCGAGATTTTCCCTATGAGCGATCAAATTCTTTCATCCCTCTCCCTGGAACAAAAACGACAAAACCTGCGCCACCAAAGGCGATCGAAGGTGTGGCAAGCTCTAGGTCGCTTTCTGGTGGTTAGTGGTTTAGCGACGGGATTAGCTTGGGGGATGACTTCACCCTATTGGACAATTACCAAGGCTGGACAGGTGGAAATCGCAGGCACGGAATTAATGTCCCCCGAGTCGATTCGCGCTTGGCTGAAATTAAGCTATCCTCTATCTCTCTGGGAATTACCTACCCATCAATTACGAGAAAAATTAGCGGCTATTCCCGCTATTGCCGACGTTAAGATCGAGCGGCAATTATTACCCCCGAAAGTGATTGTTTCTATTCAAGAAAGAAAACCTGTTGCCCGTTGGCGTTCTCATCAACAGCAAGGTTTTTTAGATGCCTCGGGAACGATAATTCCTCAAAACTATTATGGTCGAACTCTGCCCAAAAGCCAATTACCTAGCCTAGAAGTGCTTGGTTACGACCGACAATATCAACAACAGTGGCAAAAAATTTATCCCTTAATTGATAACTTATCCATTAAAATTACCGCCATCGATTGGCGCAATCCTAGTAATCTTGTACTAAAAACCGAGCTAGGACAGGTCTATTTAGGTTTTTATAAAGATAGATTGCCCGAAAAATTAACCGCTCTCGTACAATCGCGGCAATTGTCATCCAAGATACCTCTAGCGCGAATTATCTACATTGATCTGAGCAATCCCGATGCTCCCACTGTACAATTAAAGCCACAGCCAGCCCCTAGGGTTGCCAAAGTAACGGCAACCGGTCGAGATTAACTGGAATTGATCAGTAAATAACCGCAATTATTCCCTTTAGGTATTGGCAAAAAAACCAAATTATGATTTTATGAACAAGAAACTGATACTGTAGATACTGGAACCGACATAATATTAGTGATAGTGTTAACAGTGCATCTCTAATTCATCAAATCAATAACAGAATCTTGTACTAAGAGTGTTCCAATTCCAATGACATCGATTAATGAGATCGTTCCCACCTATCCCAATCTGAACAGTAACGATTATGCCAGTTCAGCTATGAGCGAAGATAATCATTACTCTCAGAATAATGCTGGAGTATTATTTACTCGTCCCCATGAATCACAGATGACACCCCGAGAAGAAAGTCGTAGTAATCGCATCGTGCCGAGCAATGTCGCCAAGATCAAGGTGATCGGGGTCGGCGGTGGGGGCTGTAACGCCGTTAACCGCATGATCGCCAGTGGCGTGACCGGAATCGAATTTTGGGCAATTAACACCGATGCCCAGGCCCTGGCCCACTCCTCCGCCCCCCAGAGGTTACAAATCGGGACAAAATTAACCCGCGGCCTAGGGGCGGGGGGCAATCCGGCGATCGGACAGAAGGCGGCGGAAGAATCCCGGGATGAAATCGCCCAAGCATTGGAAGGAACTGATCTAGTCTTTATTACCGCCGGCATGGGCGGCGGTACGGGAACAGGGGCTGCTCCAATTGTGGCCGAAATTGCCAAAGAAATCGGCTGTTTGACCGTGGGAGTTGTGACTCGTCCCTTTACCTTCGAGGGTCGTCGTCGCACTAATCAGGCCGATGAGGGGGTGGGCGGTTTACAAAGTCGGGTCGATACCCTGATTATTATCCCCAATAACCAGTTATTACAGGTAATACCCGCCGAAACTCCCCTACAGGAGGCTTTTCGCGTCGCTGATGATGTGCTGCGGCAAGGGGTGCAGGGCATCTCGGACATTATCACTATCCCCGGTCTGGTGAATGTGGATTTCGCCGATGTGCGGGCAGTGATGGCCGATGCGGGTTCGGCCCTAATGGGCATCGGCATCGGTTCCGGAAAATCTCGGGCTAAGGAAGGAGCGATCGCTGCTATTTCCTCGCCGTTACTGGAATCCTCGATCGAAGGGGCGAAAGGTGTGGTCTTTAACATCACCGGTGGTCAAGACCTAACCCTACACGAAGTCAATGCCGCCGCCGAAATTATCTATGAAGTGGTGGATCCCAACGCTAATATCATCTTTGGGGCAGTAATTGACGAGAAAATGCAGGGAGAAGTCAGAATTACCGTCATTGCCACTGGTTTTTCTGGGGAATCCCCCTCTCGTCCCACCAGTAGCAAGGTGGTGATCAATACCCCCGCACCCAGTCCGGCACCCACTCCCGAACCACCAAAACCGGCGGGATTAGATATCCCCGATTTCTTGCAACGTCGTCGTCCTTTTGATCGCTAACCGCCTATGACTGCCATTGCCCTCACCATCGCTGGTTCCGATAGTGGTGGCGGCGCGGGAATTCAAGCTGATTTGAAAACCTTCGCCTTCCACCGAGTTCATGGTACCAGCGCCCTTACCTGCGTTACTGCCCAAAATACCCTGGGGGTCGAGCGCGTCGAATCCTTAAGTCCAGAAATGGTAACAGCCCAAATCGATGCGGTGGTCAGGGATTTCGGTGTGCAAGCGGTCAAGACGGGAATGCTGTTCAGCAGCGAGATTATCGAAGCGGTGGCCGAGGCGATCGAGCGCTGGCGTTTAATCAGTTTAGTGGTGGATCCGGTTATGGTTTCGCGGGTAGGAGCCAAATTAATTGATGATCGGGCTATAGATAGTCTTTTTAATAGTTTAATTCCTCTGGCTTCGATTGTTACCCCTAATCGTTACGAAGCACGGCTTTTAAGTGGCATCGAGATCAATGATTTTGAGACGATGAGAGCGGCCGCCGAAATTATTTTCCAGAAGTCAGCCACACCGGTATTAGTGAAAGGAGGAGCCATGAAAGGCCGGCTGCGTGGGGTTGATATCTACTTTGATGGGGAGGAATGGCAAACTTTTAAGACCAGAAGCGTCGAAACCAATAACACTCACGGGACTGGTTGTACCCTATCGGCAGCGATCGCGGCTAACCTCGCTTTGGGTGATGACCTAAAAATAGCGGTGAAAAAAGCCAAGGAGTACGTTACTAACGCCCTTGAGCATTCCCTCGCTATCGGTAGCGGAACTGGTCCAGTAGGCCATTTTTACCGCTTAAAAGCCCTAAATTAGTCAATTCATAACCACTACTCCGCGTATTTCCCCCAAGTACCCCAGAGTTGCACTGGTCGCCCCTCGGTTCCCCTCTCGGTCTATCGGGAATTAGTCAAAGAATTGCAGTCCACCCAGGCACGGGTGGAATTTCTAGAAGCATAAAACCAGCGGTAATGATTCGGTAGTAAGCTAAAACGCACTTAAACCACCTAAAATAGAAATAGTAACTTGAGAAAAATTCTACTTATGCCAGCTAAAGATTTCCGGTTCTTCCGAACTTACCATGTAAAATCAACTAGCAAAATGCCAATTTAATAAACATCTAAGACTAAAGTTTTTTAAAGTTTCTAAATCCATAGCCTCTCCTTTTAATCACCTTCAGTTTATTATTAATTCCTTCCACTGTTCCCTGGGTTGTTTGGTTATCAAAATAGGCAGTTATTTCGTCAATCCACCGCCGAGTTGTCTGGCAGCTTTTAGGAAAGTAAGCCATCGCCTTTTTGAGCCAATCACTCAAGGCAAATAATCCCTCATTCCCCTCCGTATTTTTCTCAAATACTTCTCTAAATTCCTCTTTTAATTTGTGCATTTCCCCAAGTTTTGGAGACACTTTATATACTTCTTCCAATTTTTTCCTTTCTTTCTCTACTAAGTCTCCTTCATTCTTTAATAAGGCATATTTGCTCTTGGCTATTCCTGCTAAGATATTTTCTTTATTTTTCTTATTTTTTATCTTGGTTGCCTCTCTTTTTACCTCCTTTCTTGCTTCATCTAGCTCGTTATTTACTTGTTTCATTACATGGAATCTATCCCCTACTATTTGAGCTTGAGGCATTAGTTTTTATGCCACATTTTTATACCCTATCCACAGGTCTATACTTACTTCCTCTATTTGGCTCAAAACCTCTTCTCCCCACTGTTTCAGATATTCTGTTAATGCTTCTTCTGTTCTTTTTTCCACTAAACCTACAATTTTTCCTGTGTCTATATTTACTAACACAGCATAGTAATTTCCTTTTCCCTTTATCATGGCTATTTCATCTATTCCTAGTTTTTTTAGACCTTGAGGTTTTGCGGTTATTAACTCTTCTCCTAAGTCTTTGAGCATCGTCTCTATTTCTTGTTCGCTTACTCCATTTCTTTCTGCCGTATTTTTGAGATCACTATTCAGGACTTCGTCCACTATTTTTTTTCTAAATCTGTCTGTGTAGGTTCTTTTCTTCGGCAAATAATTTAGTTCTTCTGTGAATTTTTTCCCACATTTCTCGCATCTCATCTGACGACGATTGATTCTCAGATATAATGCCTGTTCTCCAAAGGGTAAATCTCGGATTGTTAATTCATTGTTTTGATGAACTTTTTCCGTTTTACTTCCACAATGAATGCACTGGCTTTCTCTTGACATATTTTCTAAATGTAAAACAATTCCTATATCGGTAATAATTTGATAATTGGTAACGACAACTCCTTCTAGGTGAAGTAGCTCGGTCATTAACTTTAATTGTGGATTTGATGGCATAAGTATAGCTTGTGTCTAAAATTGCTGATCTTGGCTGTCTATATTTTAACCAATAAATTGCTGTATTGCAAGCATAGTTAGCTTTTAAAGATAAATTATTATTTTTATTGGTCAGCAATAAGTGTCTGTTTTTTCTTTGATTTTACACGACAAGTTCGGAAGAGCCATTAAAATCGGGAGTTCATAATTACCTAGTCACCGATAGTGATTAGACCCCACAGTGCGGTATTGGGTTTTATTGAGGGGGTGTCGGACCGATGGGGTAGGATAGTAGGACAGAGGAGGAGGCTCGACCGCAGAGAGCGGTATAATTAATATTTAGATGCCTTCATGCCTAACTTGAAGTGAGAGTATATGTTGAAAGAAACTACTTATTGGCATAAGTTCAGTTATTTTCTTGGATTGGTTCGAGAGATTGGTGGCTGGAATTTCCTATACCGCTATGTAATACGAGCATTTTATAAGATAACCAAGCTCAACCAGAAAATGGTTCTATTTAATAATGTAGAAATGACTCTGCCCTATGATAGTCGATTCGGAACGGAAATTTTCCTCAAGGGAAGCAAGTTAGATTGGGGATCTGAAATTATCCTTCATCGGTTCTTAGATATTAATAAAGACTTTATTGATGTTGGGGCTAATATTGGTTATTACAGTTTACTGGCTGCTCCTTCATCCAATCAGGTTTATGCCTTTGAACCCGATCCGAGAATGGTTGAACACTTAAAGAGAAATCTTTCCCAGTTTCAAAATTGTCATATTCTAGAAGAAGCACTTTTTTCCGAGCCTGGCACTATGGATCTTAATTTGAACTCAATGCCTGAACTAAATTCGCTGGTTAGGCATAGTCCCCAAGAGAACAAGGTGACAGTCAAGGTAAATACTTTAGACAAATTGATGTCTGATTATCCGTTACTGAGTGTTTCCTGTATCAAAACGGATGCTGAAGGTGCAGACTTCGATATACTAATGGGTGGCAAAAATCTTCTCATTCGAGATCAGCCTTTGGTCTTGTCGGAAATTTATCCAACAAAGAAGCTCCTCGAATTTATTAAATCTATTGAATTTACCTGTTTTGCTTTCGTCAAATCTAAGGATGAGAATGGAGATAATTTCCAACCAAAATTCATGAAGATTGAAACAAAACCGACAAACTCTCGTGTTAAAATGATTTTCTTAGTTCCTCATAGGCTCTTGTCAAGGTTTGAAGAGCTAAAAGATGTCTAACACTTCGTTGCTGCGGACGGAACAGAGCTTATTTCTAGGATAGCGATCATCATAGCTATAGTGTGCGTTCCTTGATGTGGCTCCTACTGCCGAACCGATAGATTTTGGGGAACGCACCATGCTCATTAAACATCTCCAAAAATTATAACCTGATCACAGCCTGCTTTGGGTGTATATACTAACTAAATAGTTCGATAGCTCAAATGTATATCTATCGTTGCTAATTCAATTTCACTGAAAAAATATCAGGGCTCTTCTCGACTTTGTGTGATAATTTTCGCTTATGGAATCTTGAAATGCTTATCGGGCAAGACGTTTAGGGCTATTTTAACGTTCGGCGATGACTTCGGCGTGAGATCAGTAGTTCGACAAGCTCACTAACACGAACGCTCAGTCGAGCTGGGGAAGAGACTATCAGTATAGATCTCGTTTCCACACATAAACCAGAAGAGCCGCCAGTTTTCCTAGCCATTGCCTGATAAGTGATATATTTACTGAAAAACTGGGCAATCTAGAACTAAACAGCATCGTGATGAGGGGGATAAGACTTTGGACTCTGCTAACGCTCAGAAAATTCTCGGCTATTTCATCGAAGAAGCAAAAGAACACCTGGAAACTTTAGAACAGGGTATTTTAGACTTAGGCAATCTCGTCAACAACAATGAACAGATGAACGAGATGTTTCGTGCCGTCCATTCCGTCAAGGGGGGGGCGGCCATGTTAGGTTATAGCAGTATCCAAAAAACTGCTCACCGTCTTGAGGATGCTTTCAAAATACTAAAAGAAAATCCTCTAGAAGTCGATCAAAAATTAGAGTCTTTGTTCCTCAAGGGTTATGATCTGCTTCAGGTATTAATCGATAAGCTGCGGGAGCCCTTAGGTTTGCAAAGCGAGGAAGCTAACGCCATCGTTAAAAACGGTGAAGCGACTTTTGCCGAATTACAGGCCCATCTTAACTATCTTCTCGGCCAGGGAAAATCTACCTCTGCTATTGCGGCAGCCCCTTCTATCTCCATTAGCGTCAGAGATATACTCAAACAGATGTTACAACTGTTTAAACAGCAAGAAACCAGCGCTTCCCGTCAGCAATTACAAAAATTAATTTCATCTCTGTCTCAATTGGCTTCAGAACAGCAACAATGGCAATATTTAGTTAAAAATGCTCAATCGGCTCTGGCTAACCCCAAACATTCCTACCGTACTCTCGCCCCAGTTATCATTAAAGAATTAAAACAAGCCAGTGATTTATTAGCATGGGGTCGCGGGGAAGAAATCACCGTCAGTCAAGAATTGCAATTATTAGCCACCGCCAAATTACCACAAATCCTGATTACCCTAGAACCCGAATTAGCAGCTAGTACCCTGCGGCAAATGTTCAGTCGCCAACAGGTCTCGCAACTGGTACAGTTATTACAAACGAGACGTTAACAGCTGCCCCGACGTAACTAATTGTGCGCCAACCGAGGTGGCAATAATTCTCGATGGTGAATTGGGATAGAGCCAAACCAGAAAAAGCTAAGATATGGCAAGATAAAAACTTAATGCTGACGGCTGACAAATATCAGACCTGAGGCAGCATCTCTTGAATCACCGGTCAAGCCGGGATTTACTGAGAGTAAGCGATCTGCTAGAGTTTTAACGTTCGTTAAATTTCTCGGGCAGAGAAAACAAACAAAACCATAATGGTGTTACTGGGTGTGTGGAAGTGCTTAAAAATCTCAATTTTTCGAGGCGATACTCCTCGCTGGCCCTGCTGCTGGCTATTTTCGGATTATTTCACGGGACGGTCATGGCCGAAGAAGAACCCACAGAGACGGTTTTTCCCCGCGTCGAGCAGCTAGTACAGTCTCCTCCTGCGACGGGAGAAACTACTCCACCCGTGGCACCACCGACGGAAACTCCGACGGAAAACCCAATCCCTACAGAAACTCCCACCGCAGCTCCACCGGCACCGGCGGAGGAGTCGCGGGTTTTGGTGGCTGAAGTGGTAGTACAAGGGGCTAATCGAGAATTAGAAAATCTAGTTTATAATACCATTCGCACCCGACCTGGACGAAGCGCGACTCGATCGCAATTACAAGAAGATATTAACGCCGTTTTTGCCACGGGCTTTTTTGCCGATGTGCGGGCAGTTCCCCAAGATACGCCCCTAGGAGTGCGAGTTACCTTTGAGGTGCAACCTAACCCCGTTTTTCAGGGTGTACAGATTCAAATTGCCCCAGAAACCGTGGACAAATCGATTTTACCTGCCGGGGTGGTCGAGGAAATTTTCGCTAGTCAATACGGCAAAACCCTGAATTTACGGGAACTACAGGCGGGGGTAAAAAAAATCAATGACTGGTACAGCAAAAACGGCTATGATCTAGCCCAGGTGATCGGTGCGCCGCAAGTCAATCCCGATGGTCGGGTGATTCTGGTCATTTCCGAAGGTTTAATCGAAAAAATTCAAGTACGTTATTTTAACGTCGAACAGGAACCAGTCAAGGCTAAAACCAGAGAATTTATCATTACTAGGGAAATGCGCCTAAAAGCGGGGGATATTTTCAACCGTAATACTGCCCAACAGGATTTACAGCGTGTTTTCGGTCTCGGTTTATTCGAGGATGTGCGTCTGTCTTTTTCCCCCGGCAGCGACCCAAGGGAGGTGATTGTTAACGTCGATGTGGTGGAAGGTAATACCGGTTCCGTGGCCGCTGGGGGTGGTATTAGCTCGAATGCAGGCTTATTCGGCACTGTCAGCTATCAGCAGCGCAATTTTGGCGGTAATAACCAAACTTTAGGGGCAGAAGTTCAGTTAGGGGAACGGGAATTTTTATTCGATCTGAGTTTTTCCGATCCTTGGATTGCCACGGATAATTTCCGTACTTCCTACACAGTCAACGTTTTCCGGCGACAGTCGATTTCTCTAGTTTATGATGGGGAAGATTCCTCAATTCGGACGCTGAACGATAATGATAGTCCCCGTATCGTCCGGACGGGTGGCGGTATTACTTTTGTCCGTCCTTTGGCCCCTGATGTGTTTACGAAACCAAAATGGGTGGTTTCCCTAGGCTTTAACTATCAACAGGTACAGGTGCAAAATGCCAATGGTGACATCTCCCCCCTGTCTGCACCTCTCAATGGTTTTGGCAGTCAAAAACTGGCGTTTAGTTCCTCTGGGACCGATGATCTACTTTCCATCAATATTGGCGCTATTCAAGATTTTCGCGACAATCCCCTGCAACCCACCAGTGGTTCTTTCCTGCGTCTAGGTTTAGAACAAACTGTCCCGGTTGGTTCTGGCAGTATTTTCGGAACTCGTGTTCGGGGTAGTTACAGTTACTTTATCCCCGTTCAGTTTATTAATCCCTTTAATCTCTTTGAAACCGATATTTTTAAAGGTCAGCAATCCCTAGCTTTTAATGTGCAAGCAGGGACAGTATTAGGCGACTTACCCCCCTACGATGCTTTTATTGTTGGGGGTAGTAACTCTGTACGGGGTTACGCCGAGGGAGAAGTGGGTAGCGGTCGCAGTTATTTCCAAGCGACGGCCGAATATCGTTTTCCCATTGTGGCAATTATCGGGGGGGCGTTATTTGTCGATTTCGGCACTACTATTGGTTCCCAAGGTGATGTCCCCGGTCAACCCGGTATTGTCCGGGATTTACCCGGTACTGGTCTCGGTTACGGTTTAGGTGTTCGGGTACAATCTCCTGTCGGCCAAATTCGGGTTGACTACGGTTTTAATGTCGATGGTAGTTCTCGTATCCATTTCGGTATCGGGGAACGATTCTAATCAGTTATCAGTTATCAGTTATCAGTTATCAGTTACCAGTTATCGATGAATTTAGTTATTTTTGCTGTTCACTGATAAAAGCTTTATTACTTGATAATTATGGTTTCTACTATCTCTAAACAATTTGAATTATCGGGAATTGGACTGCATTCGGGGGAGATAACACGGGTGCGCGTCTGTGGGGCAAATCCAGGAGAAGGACGTTATTTTGTCCGCAGAGATCTAGCCAATCAACCGATTATTCCCGCTCTAGTTTCTTCGGTTTACCAAACGACTTTATCAACAGAATTGGGACGAGGAGAAGCAAAGGTTAGAACTGTTGAGCATTTATTAGCAGCATTAACCGCTTTGGGGGTAGAGGATGCTCGCATTGAGGTGGATGGTGCGGAAATTCCTCTCCTCGATGGTTCGGCTAAAATCTGGGTGGAAGCGATCAAAAATGCTGGTTTAAATAACTCTTTTTCTCCATCAGATTTAACCATTTCTCAACCGATTTGGTTGTACGAAGGGGATGCTTTTGTGGCGGCGATTCCTTCCCCTGAATTACGTTTTACCTACGGCATCGATTTTACTTATAAACCGATCGGTAATCAATGGTATAGTTGGAGTCCTAATCAAGAAAGTTTTCAAAATGCGATCGCAGATGCTCGGACTTTCGGTTTTGCCGATCAAATTGAATATCTGCAAAAGGCTGGTTTAATTAAAGGAGGCAGTTTAGAAAATGCTTTGATCTGCGATCAAAATCAATGGTTAAATCCTCCTTTACGCTTTGATAATGAGCCAGCAAGACATAAATTATTGGACTTAATTGGTGATTTGAGTTTACTGGGAACCATTCCCACCGCTCATTACATGGCTTTTAAAGCCAGTCATAAACTTCACGTTCAACTAGCTAAAGCAATTCAGGGTTAATTAGGGTTTGCGGCAAAAAGTTTTTCGTGGGGGTAGGGTGGAGGGATTCCCCTTCCCTTAATTCCTCGAGATAAAAACGTAAAATCCTGCCTGAGTTGATTAACTCCCCATAACGAGCAGTATTAACATTTAGTTTAAATGCTCCTCGTGGGCATTTGCCACGATTAGCATGGAGAGACTGGTATCTTGAAGAATACGAATGTCTGTTTTAGGGTATGGTCTTCTTTTTTTATTGTATAGTTTAATCGCCGTCTTGTCGCTTTGGTTTGGTTAAAGGCAAGAAACCCAACACTATCGGAAGCAAGATTAAATAGGGTATGATGGACGTTGGATAGAAGGGTTTAATGAAAGTGCAAGGGTTTTAAGTCCCTCAGATCGATTCCTCAACCTTTGTTTCTTGCACTTTTTTTGAAAAAAAAGCACATAACCCTTTTCTAGTAAAGCTTTTACCAATATTCAGCAAGCCCTAAATAAAGAGTGAGAAACAAACTAAATCCCTACCCCAAGAATCGGTACAAGGAAGCTTTTTTCGACAAAATTTATCGCAAACTAAGTAGATCATGAAAATTGACGAATTACTCAAGAACAAACGAGAAAAAATCCTTGCTATTGCTGCTAAACACGGCGCAAATAACGTGCGAATCTTTGGTTCTGTTGCACGGGGAGAAGCTGACGAAAAAAGCGATATTGATTTATTAATTGATTATTGTAGCGAACGTCGGAGTCCCTGGTTTCCCTTGCCGTTAATTCGAGAACTGGAAGACTTGTTAGGCTGCAAAGTTGATATTGTTACCGAACAGGGACTTAAAGATAGAATCAGAGAGCGCGTACTTAAAGAAGCAATACCACTATGAGGGATGATACCGAACGCTTGCGGGATATTTTAGAAGCAATTGAGCGTGTAGAAAAGTATGCTCGACAGGGAAAAACCGTGTTTGAACAACAAGAATTAATTCAAACTTGGATTGTCTATCATTTACAAATTATTGGTGAAGCAGCTAGAGCAACTTCTCAAGAATTTAGGCTCTTCGTTACTTGGTATGGTTCGATAGGGGGGCATAAATCGACTAAATCCTTATCTGGCAAGGGATTTAATTGATTAGTTCGCTCTAGACGAAAATAATTGACAAAAATCGCTAAATGCCTTTCTACATAGGGGTTCC
>NZ_JADBUZ010000063.1:0-6746 GCF_020245305.1 Microcystis sp. M20BS1
ATTAGCGGTAAAATAGGCGTAAAGTTCGGGGATTTGTGGGTATCTTCCCAAACTATCTAAACGAATCGCTTCTTCTTTAAATAATTCTGCTGCTTTTTGTAAAGTTCCTGTTCCCTGCGCTGACGGGAAAAATTGTTTAATTACACAATAGGGTTTTGAGGGTTTATCTTCATCTATCGCTTGAAATGTCTTGCCAAAACCCCCTTGACCGATTAATTTTAGCGCTCGATAACGTTCTCTGAGCAGTAATTGAGAACCGCACTTATGACAGAATTTATCCGTGGGGGTGTTTTGGTGCGAACAATCGGGATTGAGACAGAGACTCATAGCCGTTTGACAAGTGTGGGAAGATTAACCCCTATTATAGAAAAAGAAAGCAAGCTAGGGCGACTCTAGTGGGCAAATTTTCTGATAATTCGCTGAAAATAAGGTGACAGGTATGGTCAATCCACAACCCGTTATACTTTGTCCATACCACAATTTAGCCATTTTGTCAAAAAAATTTTGACTTTGCAACAAAACTACACAAAAATTAGATCAACGCTGTTGGGGAAAAAAGGGATAATTGGCGAAAGTGTTTGGTTTTGCTCAAGGGAAAAATCTAGATTTAGTAAGGGTTTTAAGACAACCTAGACCATAAAAACCTTAAAAATTACAATAAAGGCCATCATAGCATAATGGAAAATTGTACCAGAATCGCTGGAAGTATTGCAACCTCGTAAATAAATAAAAATTATTCTCAATAAATTCTTAAGTAAAAATAAATATTACCGATTGTAAATTTAAATATTTTTAAGCATTGAAGCTATTTATATATAAAATACTTATCATTTTTCCTGATTGCCTCTGACTGGAAAGAGGGTGTAGGGTGTGGGGTGTGGGGTGTAGGGAAGAAAACCTCTTTCATCTGTAGGGGTGAAAATTTTTTCATCGGGACTGACTTGAAAGAGGCGGTCGGCAGGGGGCAGGGGGCAGGGGCAGGAGGGAAAAGTACCATTTTGGGGAGTCAGTCGTCGATACCAAACTAGGCTAAACTCTATAGGAGAAACCCGATGACTAACTTGATTATTTCGCAAAAATATGGCTAAAAAGCTCGATTTTGTTATTCCCGCCGTCGGTGGAGTCACAGGAGCCAATTTATCTGCTTGTCTGGGAAATATTGGCTTAGTCGGCGGATTTGGCGGTATAAGCGTCGGTTTAGTGGGAATGACGGGGATTGGCATCCTGACAAGTTCGGCAATTTATGCCAGTCTGCAAGGACTAGAAACAAACGATCACAATGTCGGGTTAGCTTTGGGAATAGGAAGCCTTGGCGGAATCGGTATCTACTCTACCTTTGGGGGTGTGGGAGTCGCGGTTAAAGGTACAGCTTTCGCTGTTGGTGCCGGTTCTATGGCGATCGCTGGTGGGATAGTCGGGTTAGGAGTCTACGGACTGATGAAAATGTTATCCCCCACCTACTCCAACAATAATTTTTATGGCAATCTAGAATTTTTTGATCGCATTACTAGAGAGTACGAAGAAGCTTTATTTTGGCAAGAAGTTACGCGAAAATATAAAAATCTAGAGGCAGAACTACAGGGACTTTTAGAAGAAGTATCTGTTCAGGAAAATCAACAGTTATATTCTACAGAAATTACTATTCCAGAGCGTTTATCTTGGCAGTGTTTCCAAACTCTTAAAGGTCATCAGGAAAATATTGGGGCGATCGATGTTAGTCCTGATGGTAAAATTATCGCTAGTGCGGGAGAAGATCAAACCATAAAACTTTGGCAGCGAGAAACGGGTAAATTAATTTATTCCTTTGTGGGAGTTAATGAACCGCTCCAAACTCTGGCGATAAGTCCTAACGGTAAATCGATCATTGCTGGTGGATTGGATGGCAGAATTAGTCAGTGGCAATTAGAAACTAAGCAGTATAAAAGTAGTTTTTTCGCTCGTGTAAATGCTCCCGATAGCCACGATGGTGTAATTTTACAATTAGCTTTTGCTGCCAATGAAAGATTTATTGTTAGTGCTAGTAATGACAAAACTCTGCGAATCTGGGGTTATCATACAGGAGAATTGCAGCGAACTTTAATCGGTCATGAGGAGGCAGTTAATACCTGTGCTATTAGTCCCGATAGCCAAATTATTGCTAGTGGTAGTGATGATAAAACTATTAAATTATGGCGATTTGATCATAGTTATGCTTATCAAACTTTTATCGGTGACAGGGCAGCCGTTAACAGTTTAGCTTTTAGTAATGATGGTCAATATCTAATTAGTGGCGGTAGTGATAAAACGATTAAAATCTGGGATATAAAGACAGGAGAAATTATTAAAAGTTGGCAGGCACACGAGCAGGCAATTATCAGTATTGCTATTAATCCTCATCGCCATCTAATTGCTAGTGCTTCCCGAACAGAAATTAAAATTTGGCAAGGACAAACAGGAGAATTAATTAAAACTTTACGGGGAACTGCTCCCTTAAAATTTAGTCCTGACGGTCAATTTTTAATTACAGGTAGTTATGGAGGTAAGGTAAAAATATGGTCAGAAATGTTAGGAGAATTAGAAATATTGCCCTCCGATTCCGAGGATTGGTGGGAGGTTTTAGAAGTTTCTAAAAATGCCAGTTTTTCAGAAGTTAAGCAAAGATATTATCAGCTTGCTCGTCAGTATCACCCCGATCACAATTCCTCCGTCATGGCGATTAAAATTATGCAAAAAATTAATCGAGCTTACGAGCGGTTTTTATTTTCTATCTCGCAACAGTAAAATTGTGAGCCTAGGGTCAAGTATTTAACTATCTTTCGATTCTCCCTTAATCCCCCCTTGATCCCCCCTTGATAAGGGGGGTGTCGATCCCCCCTTGATCCCCCCTTGATCCCCCCTTAATAAGGGGGGTGTCGATTCCCCCTTAATTTCCCCTTGATAAGGGGGGTGTCGATCCCCCCTTGATCCCCCCTTGATAAGGGGGGTGTCGATCCCCCCTTGATAAGGGGGGTATCTGATAATTTTTAACGACTACCTACTTATCTCACCATTAAGATAAATGCTATAATTATTCGATTCAAGAGCCAAAAGTAAAACCAGAAATATAGAGAGCTTACTAACAAGCTCTCTATAAAGTTTAGGTCTTTTACCACTTATCTTCCAGACTAGGATCTGTTAGCAGTATTCAAGCTACCCACTTGAATATTCAGATTAATTTTTTGTCCTTCTCGGCTAATTTCTACGGGTAAATTATCGCCAATTTGAGTATTAGCCACAATTTCCTGAACTGCATCGGGATCGGTGACATTCTTACCACCTACAGACTTTAACACATCACCCGATCGCAATCCTGCTGCTGCGGCAGGAGAATCTCTCATCACCCGCACTAACAAGACACCAGAATCATCGGGGATAGTCCAATTATCAGCCATGGGACTATCGGCTAATTGTTCTTTTACCTCTGGGGTTAACTGTACCATTTGAACACCGAGATAGGGATGTTCCACCTTACCCGTGGCGATTAATTGTTCAGCGATTCTTTGGGCAGTTTTAATCGGAATAGCAAAACCTAAACCCTGGGCATTTTGAATGATAGCAGTGTTAACTCCGATAACTTCTCCCCGAGCATTTAACAAAGGTCCGCCGGAGTTTCCGGGGTTAATTGCCGCATCGGTTTGCAGGAAATCCACCCGTTTATCACTAGCACCAATTTGGGAGCCATTGCGTTCCTTGGCACTAATAATTCCCGTGGTGACAGTGTTATCTAATCCCAAAGGATTACCGATAGCGATCGCCCATTCTCCCACCTGTAAACTATCAGAATTACCTAATTTAACCGTGGGTAAATTGCTCGTTTCCACCTGTACCACTGCCACATCAGTTAAAGGATCACTACCTAAGACTTTACCATCAATAGTGCGACCATCTTTGAGGGTGACTGTCACCTTATCTGCTCCCTCGACAACGTGAGCATTGGTGATAATTTTACCGTCATTACTGATAATAAACCCGGAACCTGTACCCCTTTGAACTTGTTTTTCTCCTCGCTCTGGTATTTGAGAACCGAAGAAGCGACGGAAAACAGGATCGTTAGCAAATTCCGAAAAATCACCGCCTCCATTGACTTCCCTAGAAGCATTAATTCTTACCACCGCCGGCCCCACTTCTTGCACCACAGAAGCGACAAAATTGGTGGGAATAACTAGGGTTGAGGGAGCGGCTGCGGCTGCTGTGGAGGGGCGAGGATTATTGGTAGCGGTGGCAATATTTTGGGCTAATTCTAGAGGATTTTGGCTGTAGGCGTAGGTGGCACCGATACCTAACCCGGCACCCAAAACCAGTAAGGAGGAATAGGCAAAAAGTTTTTTCATTGCAGAAGATTTGGAGCGTTTGGGATTGCCTTCGTTGCGCGGGGAGATATTATCGTTAAAAATATTGTGAGTCATAGTTTTTATTGTTTAACCATTTTGAGAAGGGAATAAAAGTCAGTCCTAGTAATCGTGGGTGTGAGAGGAGTGTTTTGGAAAACGGCTGAGGACTGACTATCTCTAATTTAGGTGGGGGATATGAACTTACTGTGACGCAGACATGAACTTTTGATTACAAGCTCATTGTTTTATAGTTTTTGACAGCTATAAGCATTAATACGCATGGCACAAGTGAGATGCTCCTCAGCAGAATAGACTCACTACTATGGCACAATTTAATTTTTGGGTTGCATTAATTAACCTAATCTAGGGAAGATAACAATAGAAAAAACGGAATTATGATGATAGTTTTATGTTTTGTTAGCCTTTGGAATGCTAGAGAAGACCCAATAACCAACCGCTTGCTAAACCACTTAAATTTGTAACAGCAAGAATCAGAAAAATATTGAAATGACTAAAGTTTTTCTTATCTAAATTGATTGTAGTATAAACCTGAATAGATAATATTACTATGATCATTATTCCCATTACAACAAAATTGTCACGAAATATAAGACTGAGAGTAATACAACCTATCAATCCAGGAAAAACAAAGGACAAGAGAGTATGAAACCAAGCCGTATCTTTCCAGGGATCAAAAATTGAAGTTTTCTCTGAGAGCCAAAACACAGCCCTAGCTACAGCTCCAGCCACAACCCCAGTCGCAACCCAAGCCACAACCACACCCTCAGACCCATACCCAGCTAGAGTGCTAGCCCACAACAGAGCCAGAGCTCCAGCCCAAGCCAGAGCCAGAGCCACAGCCCAAGCCCAAGCCCCAGCACCAGCCACAGCCCAAGCCAGAGCCCCAGCCCAAGCCACAGCCACAGCCACAGCCACAACTTGCCATCGTGCTGAACTGGCAGCTAAACCGTAACCAAATAGACCATAAACAAGAAACACACCGATTAACCAATCCCAGGGAAGAGCTTGGAGTTTTTTCTGAAGAGAATTTTCAGAAGGTTTTGGGTTAACAGGGGCTTTTGTTTCAGCCCTTTTTGGTTCTTTCCTTGGCTGTGGGGGATTAACTATTTCTTGACGATATTGTTTTGGTACAGGAGGCGGTGGTAATTCCAATTGTTGAAGCCAATCGGACATGGACTGAGGGCGGTTTTCTTTTTCTAAAGCCATGCCCAGAGTAATGGCTGTGTTAAGATGATCACTTAAATTAGGATTAATTTCTTTCGGTGATGTTAAAGGATGATTATCCCGGCGTTCCATTGAAGGAGTCGGTTTTTGTCCGGTGACAGCATAATAAAAAGTAGCCGCAAGCGTATAAACATCGACACTAGGTTTACGATTACTTGTAATGTTTTCTAAAGCTCTATCTTGACTTTGAAAGTGTTCTACAATCTGTTCATAGGGGGCAAAATACAAATTAGCTCCTGAATTTGTGGAACTACTACTGGCCGGAATAATCTCTTTAGCAATGCCAAAATCAATCAAGATAGCATTCCCATTGGGTTGAATCATAATATTGCCAGGGTGAGCGTCTCGGTGTACCATTCCTGCTTGATGAACTGCCTCTAATGCGCTGCCAATTTGCCGAATATATTTTAAACATTCCGCTTCCGATAATTTTCCTTGAGTTTTCACCCTTTCCATCAAAGTTTGACCCTGAATAAAATCCATCACCAAACAGGGAACTTGACCTTCAGTAAAAAAATCGGAAATACGGACGATATGGGCATGGGGAGTCTGGGAAAATTTGGCTAACTTGCGCCCTTCCGCCTCAAATTGTCTAACATAATCCTCGTATTCCGTATCTCTTTTTTGCAAAATATCAGGAGTTTTGATCACCACTTCCAGGGTGAGTTGGCGATGACGTGCTTTATAGGTCAGGCCAAAACCTCCCCGTCCCAAGACCTCAAGGATCTCGTACTTGCCATTGTGGAGGAGTTGTCCCGCTTGCCAAACCATAGAATTTTGCAATAGTTATTTTTATCATACCAAAAAATCTGCTTTTGTCTCAAAATTGGCTTATGTTTTGGTATTTGAGTTTGTAGGGGCGAAGCATTCGGATAAAAAAATTACGGTTTCAGCGATAGGTTATTGCCCAAATGCTTCGCCCTTACGGGAGTTTGGTGGTGCTTAAGTTTACACCAATGGCACGTCTTGCATCCCATTGTGGTTAGTGAGTTTATCGAACTGCAATCGTCTTTGATCCCCCCTTAATCCCCCCTTGATAAGCTATCCATTAGTCACATCTTTCTTAACATAAAATTTGACAAAAAGAGAAAAGTGTGCAAGATGGCTCAAGGGGGTTCTATGGGGGGACTAATTTGATGAGATAGTTTCCAA
>NZ_JADBUZ010000064.1:0-21881 GCF_020245305.1 Microcystis sp. M20BS1
AAAATCGTTAAGCCAGAGGAGGTGGAAAGAGCCGTAAACTTGATTAACAATCGTCCTCGAAAATGTCTTGACTATCGTACCCCGAATGAGGTATTCTATAAAGGTAGATCAGACAGTGATGCAATTCAGACTTGAATTGGCTAATCTTAGTTAAGTACCTAAGTAAAATTAATTCCACATCTCGCTAACTCCTGACTTCGGGTGCATCTCATTTTTGTAAATCTAGCAAGTTGGGATTTTTACGCGAAAACTATCTGATAAAATCTGGCATTACTTCCGATTTTATCACTCAATCCAAGCTTTTGGGTGGTAGAACCCCCCAAACCCCCCGCGCATTAGCTTTTCGGTGGGATGCTTACAGGCAGCTGCTGACACATTTGTCATCATTTAAGAGTCATACTAAATCTGTTTATTAAAAACTGATTATTTATTCACCCTTTTGCATTAGTGCCTGCTGCCTTTTACCTGTCCTGATATGTAGCCTATACTCAACGGATTTAGTATTATTACTGTAGTTTGGTATGGGCTTTTTTCTCATAGGTGCGTTCAAATTTTGTGCGGGTGTAATTGGCAGCGATCGCTATTGCTAAAGCCAAAATTGCGAAAATAAGGGCAGTAATTTGATAGATAGACTGATTTGGGGATAAAATTGCCAGTAAAGCTAATAATATCCCCATTAAAATTGCGATTTGTTTAGTTTTTACCATGTTTTCATGGGCAGCGCTACAGGTGCGACAGTGGACAGTGTGACGAGAATAGCGATCGAGGGGTAAAGGATCGAATAAATCGATCGCCGTTGTCCGCTGGCTGGTGTAGCCTTGATAGTAGGGGAAAGAGTCCCCATAGCGATCGAACCATTGACGTAACTCAATCACCAAGGCATCGGAACTTTTTAAGGGCAAGTATAATTTTTGTAAACTATCTCTTGACTTTTCCACCATTTGCTGCTGACTTTGAATTAAAGGTAGATCATCTTCGAGGATGCGACTTTGACGCAGATGTTCCAACCAGCGCCAACGGTATTGACGGGAGTTAACGGCAAAATTTTGGTAACGTCGCACCAGTAAGCGAGAACGACCTTGACCCAGAGAAATCCCGTATAAAGCCAATCCAGCACACCAATGGGGATTAGGCAGAGAAAAACGATAATGAACGAGATTAGGGGCTATAAAATCCAGATATTTCCAGCTTTCTTGCGGATTGCGGCTATTGCGCCACTGACTGCGAATTCCCCGCGCCGAGATTTCGAGGATTTGGAAGGCTAAAGGTTGAGCATTTTCCCGTTTTGCCCCGAATTCGCTGCGATCATGGCTAATATTAACATGGGCGGGATCGAGGAGATTTTCGAGTAAATAGCCCTGTTCGTAGGGAAAATCAATGAGATAATCGGTATGGACACAATTGGGGTCTTCTAGGTCTTTGATGATAGGAATATCGCTTTCTTTCGCTGTTTCCTCTTCTCCTAACCAAACCCAGAGGACTCCCTGACGTTCCACCACCCCATAGGATTTAACCTTGGCATTGCGGGGAATCGGGGTATTAACTGGCAGTTGGGGAATATGGGAACATTTTCCATCCGTCTCGAACTGCCAACCATGGTACAAACATTCTAAACGCCCAGCGATCATCTGTCCTGTGGAGAGTTTAGCCAAGCGATGGGGACAGCGATCAAGCAAACAGCCCCATTTTCCCTGTTGATCGCGAAATATTAGCAATGGTTGCCCATAAAGAGAGAAAGAGTAGGGATTTTTTTGCCAATCCTGCACAAATAACACAGGATACCAACAATTTTGGTAGTGAAAATAGTCATCCCTAGGCAGGGGTTGAGATTGATCGGCGCTTGTCATGGGGGTGAGAGAGAAAAAATATTGATCATGATCATAATATCGGTGCGGGCAATTGATCTCTGTTTTTCTACTATCTTTTAATCAATCCGAAAGGGACTAGGAGAGGGTCGAAATTCCCGATAGGCGTTAATTGTAGCCAGAAAGTCGATTGTAAAGTCTTTTATTGATTTCGTATAGTAGCCAAATAATTAAAAAACAGACAGAGATGAATATCAAAGGTTTTTTAGTCAGTAAATTCTGCAAACTCCAGAATAGTTGCTGCGGTTGAGTGATTAGGTGCCAACTATTCAGTCGGAGAAACCTTCCTAAATAGATACCGATCGCACTTAAAAAATGGAGGGTTATTTCTAGGGGTAAAACTGCTGAATTTAGCTGACTTTGCTGACAATAACTTTTTAAATTAAGTAAGGAGATAACGTATAGCTGAAAGCCAAGGAAAATAAAGATACTATACTGGGGAATTAAAACTAAAAAAAATAAACTTTTGGCGTAATCCTGCTGAACATAAGAGATTAAATGAATGCTATCGGTGAGAATGTAGGGAGCATTGGGTAAAAAAAGCACAAAAACTAAGAGAATTAACCACCAGAGTAGGGAACGATCGAGGGTGATCCGAAATAGCCAAAAGCTGAGGATAAAGGGGATAAAAGCCAGAAAAGAATTCCAGACAATTCTCTCGGTACTGAGGTTAAATAATTGCCAAGCATTATGCCACCAATCCCTAGTTAAAATCATCGTTAAATCTGCCCAAATCATCTCTTAAATATCAGTATCCTCTAGGGTTGATAAATATCCTAACCAATTTTTTAAAGATTCCGGGAAAGGGATTCTTTTTCTAGCGGTGGGATCGATGCACACATGGCGAGTTTTCGCTTTTCCGACCATGATTTCAGCCAAATAAATTTTATAATGCAATTCAAACTCGTTTTCGCTTAGGGATCGGACAGTGAAATTAATCTGTATTTGATCGCCACAAAAAAGAGGACGAAAAAACTGGATTTCCGCTTGAGTAATCGGTAGGGCAACCGGAGAATCTTTCAAAAAATCCTTGATATTGATGCCAAATTGTGCTAAAGAAAACTCGTAGGCTTCATGACAGATCGAGAGAAGATGGGCAAAGTAAACCACACCGGCTGCATCGGTATCGGCCAGATAAATTAGGCGTTCATAGGGCATAAAAAGCTTATTGTCTTTCCAGAAAGGTTAAACTATCTTGTAGTTGTCTTAACTCGTCCCGATGGGCTTTGACAGTTAATTCCGTTTGCTGAGATTTGCTTTCTACTTTAAAAGCCACTTCTTCTAAACGGCCGACTTTTTGCCAATAGAAAACACCGGCGAGGGGAGATAAACCCACAAGAGCAAAAATATAGGGATTAGTATCAGGAAATAACACCGATAACACCAGTGAGAAGCAAAATAAACCCAAGGCCGCTAAAATTGTCAAAAATATCGCTAGAAACGGGCTAGGCGGCACAAAACCCTGTAATCTGACAATATTCTGTTCGGGTTCGATCGCCTTGACTTGATAGGAACGTCGGTCAAAATAGTCTCGCAGTTGTTCTAATAGTTGGTCGTCACTGGTACTGGTAAGATAGACACGCTGTTCGATACGCTCTTTGACGGAACCGCGAATAAAAAAGAATAATCCCACCATGAGCAGGAGAGTCAGAAAAAAAGTTGAGGAAAGAACGGGGGTATCCATGGCGGCGGTTGGGAGCGAAAAAACTTACAATTAATCCTAATTATCCTAACCTATCTTCTCCCCCGATTTAGAAGATAGACCCTAGGAGCAAAACCTCGATCGAGAATCAGAAAAATTTAACCCCAAGGCAGATTCATGGGCAACAATCTATTAACAGGATTAATCGAACCCTTACAGTATAGTTTCATGCAGAGATCCCTAATTGAAGCTATCATCGTCGGGATCATCTGTGCGGTGGTGGGAACCTACCTGATGGTACAACGTTTGGCCCTCTTGGGCGATGCCATCAGTCACTCAGTCCTACCCGGATTAGCGATCGCTTTTATTGGTAATTTTAATCTTCTTTTGGGTGCTTTACTAGCCTCAATGGTCAGTACCCTACTGATTAACTTAATCCGTAATCGTTCCCCCATCAAAGAAGATGCGGCCATGGGTATTGTTTTCTCGGCTTTTTTTGCCCTTGGCATCACCCTGATCACTCTCATCCAAAAAAACAACAAAATCGACCTTAATCACTTTCTCTTCGGCAATATTCTCGGTGTTACTGCTGCCGACATCCGCGATACCCTAATTATTGCCGTTATCGTTTTATTAACCGTTTTGCTCCTGTATAAAGAACTATTATTCTACACTTTCGACAAAATCGGGGCGCAAGCGGCGGGTTTACCAGTAAATTTATTAGATTTAGGCTTAATGCTCCTGATCGGCCTGACAATCGTTGCTAGTCTCCAAGCAGTGGGAGTAATCCTCGTTTTGTCCCTTTTGATTACCCCGGCAGCCACTGCTTATCTTTTAGTTACCCGTCTTCATCAAGTCATGGGTTTAGGTGTGGGTGTGGGTATTATTTCTAGTATCAGTGGGATGTATTTAAGTTATTACTGGAATTTACCCTCTGGACCGGCGATCGTGCTTGTCGCTTTTACCCTATTTATGTTGGCCTTTTTATTCAGTCCCCGTCAAGGAATTTTCACTCATCCCGCTAGTCTAGGTGGTCAACTTTCTATCTGGGTAGAGATGAAAAATTTGTTGAGACGGCGTTAGTTTGCAGGAGAAGGTGGGAGTGACCAAAAAAAGCCGACGGCCGAGATAACTGCGATAATTTGCCAGATTTTTCGAGGCTCTTACCCTGATATTGTGTTAATTTTATCGTTTCATATTGTACTTAAGCGACATACCAGACCACAGCATTAGGTTAATTCTTCCCCACAAGAATCTGATATTGGAAAATAGCCATTTGACCTCTTGTATTGGGTAGCTCTTGGATTCATTAGCCTGTACAGCTAGTCTCCGCTAATTTCTACCAATGTCTCACCAGCAGCTAAAAGTTCTAAAGCCCTGGGTAAAGTCTCACTCAAGATTTCACGCAACCGGGCATTAGAGGTATTGCCACAAGTCAGCCAAATAATTTGTGGGGGCGAACCAAGTCGCTCAACTAAATCTACAAAATCGCTGTCTTTGGTCATTAGGATAGCTCTTTGAGCTTTTGCAACCTGAAAGATTTCAGTATCTTCAGCATCTCTCAGTCCAAGATCACGCAAAGCCAAAGCTTCAATCTCAAGTGTAGTGCTAATCCAGGTTGCAATTGCAGGAGACAAATGTGCGTCAACCCAAATTGTCATGCCAGTAAAACCGGGTGATTAAGCTTCCGCGAGGCATATAAAAGCGCTGCTTTCAAATCGTCTGCCTCAAGATCAGGCATTTCATCTAGAATTTCTCTCGCGCTTAAACCTGCCGCAAATAGATCTAACACATCTGACACCCGGATTCTCATTCCTCGAATACAGGCACGACCACCGCACTGCCGAGGATTAACTGTAATTCTCGAAAGCAATTCCGCCATTACAAGGTAGCTCTTACGATCTTTACCTTTATTGTGAACTAGAGTGCTAAAAGTTTCAACAAAATAGGGTAGGCATAGCCCACCCTGTCAATTATGAAAAATTTTGACATCCTCACCGCCGGGGCCGAACGATGATTCCTCACCACCTTTTTGGATATGATCAATTTATTCTCGCACCTCTAGAAGTTTAAACCATGTCACTCGCTGAGTTAATTCCTCTGGTCAACAATCTGAGCCAGTCAGACAAATTATCACTCTTCAAACTCCTAGCCACACAAATCCCAGACGCTGAACTACAATTCATCTTCTCCGCATCAGAGTACCCAATTTGGTCGCCCTAGGACGCAACGGCAGCTGCAAACATTCTGATGCAGATGATTCAGGATGACCAAGGGGCATCTGCTCATGCCTAGTAAAGTTGAGTTTCCCTTTTCTGAGGATGAAGCATTACCGACCAGAACCTTGATCCCAAGCGGCGATCGCTCTGATAACATGAGCTACTTTATCATTCTGCCTCAAAATTGTTTTTTTATTGGTCGGCAATAATTGTCTTCTTTTTTTGATTTTGTACGGTAAGTGCAGAAAGGCGATGTTGATGAGGAAAAATCGAACTTCCCAGAGGAACTTTTCGAGAGGTTATTTGGCTCATTTTGGCTAATTTTTGCCCAGTGGTGACAAATTTAACTAGAGACAGAGAGAAGAAAAGAGCCTGTTGTGTTTCGGAAATGACTATCGTTCAGGAGAAGTCATTCTTTGATTATTCTAACGATTTCTGCATCTAGTCGGAGCCGTTTTTTTCAGGACAATCGCCACTCTCCACCCAGCCCAATATTGGGAGTAATAAGCTAAATCCCGTCATATAATTGGAAAGGAGAATGGCAACATTAGAGGCTGAGGCGAGGGGAAACAGATGAAGGGCGATCCGGCTGTATTGAAGAAAGTGTCTGTCAGTCTTCCTTTTGGTATTGGTTCAGCCGAATGGGAGGCAGATCCGACTGAGATAAGGGCTGCATGGTCACTTTATGTGGAATTGGTGACGCGCATTGCTGTAGAGCCACTGGAGGGTGAAGAAGGGCTGCTGCGTGAGGCTTTGAACTCGCTGTATAGTTTATTTGGGACAACCCGCGAGATTCTCAAGGAAGCTGGTCCCGATGTGGGGGCTTCTCGCAATTCAGTGGGCGGTATTGCGATCGCTGTCCTGAATCGGGGGTTGCGCCGTTTTCTAGCCAAGTGGCATCCTCGCTTACAGGTTTGGGAAGCGAAGCGCCCTGCTGATGTCAGTCCCAAGGAATACGAGCAGCAATGGACAGAAGAACCTGAATTGCGAAGGGAGTTAGAGGCTCTCAGGCAGGATTTAAGTCGGTATGCACTGGCTCTAGCAGAGATTGCTGGGGTTGAAAATTAGATTAGGAGTTTCTGGGAATGTCTATTTTTATTAGCTACAGTCGTCAAGACCAAGCCTATGTAAATAAGCTGCTAGAGGCTCTTACAAAGCACGAATTGCCCTGGTGGTTAGATAACAAAATTGACTACGGGGATCAATGGCCAAGAGTGATTGAAGAAAACCTCAGAAAAAGTCAGGTTTTTATGCTGGTGATGTCTCCTCGCTCTAAAAACTCTCATTGGGTAAACTGCGAACTGGCTCTTGCTTTAGAGTTAAAAAAGCCCATTTTCCCCCTTTTGTTAGAGGGTAGCCGTTGGCTAGAAGTTGGAATAATTCAGACAGTTGATATACAGGGGGGAAAACTGCCGCCTGCTAGTTTTTTTGATAGAGTTCGATCTGAATTAAATAATAAAGTTCGATCCAAATTAAATCATAAAACCGTACAACTGACCGCCGAAGAGTGGTTTAACAGTGCCTATAACAAAGGTGAATCAGGAGACAAGCAAGGTGCGATCGCAGACTACAATCAAGCCATTAATATCAAACCCGACTATGCTCTTGCCTACAACAATCGCGGGATTGCCAAGAAAAACTTAGGAGACAAGCAAGGTGCGATCGCAGACTACAATCAAGCCATTAAAATCAAACCCGACTATGCTGATGCCTACTTGAATCGCGGGAATGCCAAGTATAACTTAGGAGACAAGCAAGGTGCGATCGCAGACTACAATCAAGCCATTAATATCAAACCCGACTATGCTCTTGCCTACAACAATCGCGGGATTGCCAAGAAAAACTTAGGAGACAAGCAAGGTGCGATCGCTGACTACAATCAAGCCATTAATATCAAACCTGACTATGCTGATGCCTACAACTATCGTGGGATTGCCAAGAAAAACTTAGGAGACTACCAAGGTGCGATCGCAGACTACAATCAAGCCATTAAAATCAAACCTGACTATGCTGATGCCTACAACTATCGTGGGATTGCCAAGAAAAACTTAGGAGACTACCAAGGTGCGATCGCAGACTACAATCAAGCCATTAATATCAAACCTGACTATGCTGATGCCTACAACAATCGCGGGTTAGCCAAATATGAGTTAGGAGATTACCAAGGTGAGATCGCTGACTACAATCAAGCCATTAATATCAAACCCGACTATGCTGATGCCTACTACAATCGCGGGTTAGCCAAGGATGACTTAGAAGACAAGCAAGGTGCGATCGCTGACTACAATCAAGCGGCACAACTTTACTCGCAGCAAGACAATATGGAAATGTATCTCAAGGCTCTCGATAACATCAAAAATCTTGAAAAGTAATTTTGAGGAAGGTTGTTCTCATAAAAAATGGTTGTTACTAAAATTAAAAAATCAAAATAAAGGACTGATGAATTAATCTATAATGCAAGAGAAAGGAGCTATTAGCGGCAGGTTATTTGAACCATCTAAAGCGGGAGGTAAAATTCTTAAATTATCCTATCAAGAAATAAAAAACTAGGCTATCCCACTGGACAGCCACCCGATCCCGATCTGGCTTACAAGTTGTGGAATAATGCTCACACAGCAACCCTTGAAGATTATGGTTTAAAAGAAGGATTTGGCGTTTTATTTCACCCAAGTATAGAGGATTAATCATGAAAGATACCGTACAGTTAACCCAACTTGAATTGGTGCTTCTCCAATTAGTTGAAAAAGGAAAAGGAAAATGGAGTTGGTACGAATTAGCTAACGCACTTTCCCGCCGAGATGTTACTAGCCGTAGCGTGTGGATCTGAGAAGGGAACAGGGGGTCTTTGGTCGATTCTCGTTTTTTCTTCTCTCGCGCAAAGACTTGTAACCTGTAAGATATAACAACTTCAGGCAATTTGTCAAGCTTAGTTTTGGAGATTTCTAGAACGAAAACATAGGCTTTTTCCCAATTTGTTCAGTTCTTAATCTATTAATCAAAAAATTCGGTGAAAGAAAGGAGTATAAATTGGATGCTTACCTACAAAGCAATGTATAAATTTCTGGAACAGGGAGTCCATGGAGAAGTCTTGGATTTCCCTGGCGTGATTTCCTGGGGAAATGATCTAGCAGCAGTACGCCGTTCCTTAGCCAGTGCGCTGGTGGACATGGCAGAAGTTAATATATCTAGGGGGGAATCCTTACCCTTGCCTAATGAGTTGTTAACAGACCCAGAAGCGGATTTAGAAGAACCAATTTATCTAATATTTTCTGCATCAACCCATGTCCAAATTGTACCGACTTTGATAGCCTCGTGAAGCGTCGAGATTTGTTGCGTTATCTCAGTCAACAGGGTTGTCAATTGGTACGAGAAGGAAGTGAACATTCCATCTGGGAAAATCCACTCAATGGTCGGCGCACAGCCATCCCTCGACATAGAGAAATTGTAGAGTTTACTGCTGTGAGAATTTTTCGTCAGTTGGAGATACCAGAACCTTGATAACAAGGTGCGATCGCTGACTACAATCAAGCCACTAATATCAAACCCGACTATGCTGCTGCCTACATCAATCGTGGGATTGCCAAGTCTGACTTAGGAGACAACCAAGGTGCGATCGCTGACTACAATCAAGCCATTTTAGTTGAAAAAGGAAAAGGAAAATGGAGTTGGTACGAATTAGCTAACGCACTTTCCCGCCGAGATGTTCCTACCCGTAGCGTGTGGATCTGAGAAGGGAACAGGGGGTCTTTGGTCGATTCTCGTTTTTTCTTCTCTCGCGCAGAGACTCGTAACCTGTAAGATATAACAACTTCAGGCAATTTGTCAAGCTTAGTTTTGGAGATTTCTAGAACAAAAACATAGGCTTTTTCCTACTTCAATACCTGGCATTGGTTGCTGTCATCAAGCTATCGGTTTCCAGTAGTAAGCTACTTTGCAGATAAGTCAACTTTTAATTCTCGCTCTTCTACTATTATTTACACCTCATCAATAAACGGGTTTTTAATATTTAAACCGGAAATCTCCTTAAAATCATCAACATTTCTAGTGACCAAACATCCATTTTGGCTCAATGTTGTTGCGGCAATAATGGCATCGGGAATCTTGATTTTATACTGTCGTTTCAGTTGAATAGTCAGATCTTCAATTTCTCTCAATATGGGAATTAATTCAAACTGTGAGAGTAAATCTTCAATTATCTGCTCTTCTTCCTTAGACAAAGTAGGAAAACTGAGTAACTCAATTCTGACAATTGGTGAGATAAAAATCTGATGCAAACTCAAAAAAGCTGGGGAGAAAAAAGAAGTAACTATATCATCATCGGCTAAATAATAAATAAAAATATTGGTATCATAGACGTATTTCATCCATCCCACTCCCGACGAAGAGACTCTACATGAGATAGCATTGCCGCTTTTTTATCCTTAAGAATACCTTTGGCTTTAACCACCTTTTGATAATCTTTTTGCCAAAGCTGAAGCAGTGAATCTGGCACGTCTGCTGTAATGAAATTTTCATCTTCAGCAATCAGATAATTCCTTGGTATTTTAATCAGTGGCAAAGCTTTTCTCCTAATACCAAACAGTATTTAATGTCTCTCTCTGTCATAGACTATCATTATATATCATCCTTTCCTCATGAATCCCTGACCTCCCAGAAAAATCCAATCATCGCGGCGGTAATCCAAAAATAGTAATAAGTAAAGACTGTAACCAATTAATCGATGCTTGAGTTTGCTCGACCGTCATCCGATTTCTTCTTTCTGCGACTAGGAGATTATTGACAATCTCTAAAGACCAAATTTCGGGAACAAATGCTTCGGCGTTTGGCATTATGTCTAATACTGCGTTAGCATAATCGTTATCTTCATCGACCCAACACCAGCTAATTGCTACCGAACAATCTAAAACAAACTCAATCAAAACCGTCTCCCTTCTTCTCGCATGGCAAGAATTTCACTTTTAGGTAAAGCTACAGTTTTTTGAAGACGGCGCATTCCTGAAATAGCTTGGGTAATAGATTGCTCTACTACTGGGTTGCCCCAAGCATTATAGCGAGGTTTTCTTTCCTCTTTTCTACTTGCTAAATCTTCACTGACTTCTTGAACCGCTTCAAAGGTTACTGTAACATTTACTTCAGTTTCTTTAAAATCGGACGGTATATCTAAATGTAAGATTCCATCTCTACCAATCTGAGAACGTAGTTTAATTGTTGGCATATTAAAACCTCGTATATTCTTATCCTTTTGCCCCTTTATAAGCAGTAAAACGTAGTGGACTGTTTCAGCTAATTTGGTGTATTAGAAAAATGCTAGAAATTCTATAATCTAAGACTTTAAGCCGAAATCTATTGCCCTATTTTAGCTGAAACAGTCCAGTAGGGCGCGTTAGAATACAAAAATTGCTGCTTTGACTCGAAGGTGACAATCCGTCGTAAAACACCACCTCTCATCAACATTTACTCATACCGGCGGTTACGTTTGCGGATAATCCAGAGGATAAACCAGATAACCAGGACAAGTAGAGCTATTTTTGACACAGGAGCCAGATATTCTTCCACAAGGGGGTAATTTTTCCCTAAAAAGTAACCTGCTGCCGTTAAAAAAACGACCCAGAGGGTCGTGCCGATGGTGGAGTAAACTAAAAAGGGAATCATCGCCATGTGATTCATCCCGGCGGGTAGGGAAATCAAAGTTCGTACTCCAGGGACCAAACGACAGAGTAAAACCGCTTTACTACCGTGACGGTTAAACCATTGATTGGCTTTTTGAATATCTTTAGCAGAAACGGTAATCCATTTGCCGTATTTATCGGCTAGTTTTTCGATTTTTTCCTCATCCACAACCCGACCGAGATAATACCAAGGTAGCGCTCCGACTACGGTTCCGACAATCCCCGCTACCACTGCCGGAATAAATTGCATTTGTCCCTCATGGACGGTAAAACCCGCTAGAGGCATAATTAATTCCGAGGGAATGGGAGGAAAAAGATTCTCTAAAAACATTAATAGGGCTATGCCTAAATAGCCCATAGAAGTCATTGTATTTGTAATCCATTCAGTCATATTTTTTTAGGATTTAGAAAACAGTTTTAAAGTAAAAAAAAGGGAGTGGGGGAGTGGCAAGAATAAATAAAAGCAATCTCCTGACGACCGACTCCTGACTCCTGATAACTGATAACTGATAACTGATATTAGGTTCCGGAAGTCCAGGAGTTGATATATTCTAATTGGGCTTCGGTGAGGGTATCGATTTCAATCCCCATGGCTTGCAGTTTCAAGCGGGCGATTTCTTGGTCTAATTCGTAGGGAATTGAGTAGATGCCGGGGGCCAATTTACCTTGATTTTTAACCAAGTATTCTACACCGATCGCCTGGTTAGCGAAACTCATATCCATAACGGCGCTAGGATGACCTTCGGCGGCTGCCAGGTTAACTAGGCGACCTTCACCGATAACAACGACGGATTTACCGCTTTTTAGCCTATATTGTTGGGTAAAGTTGCGAACTTCTTTAACATTATCGGCTTTTGCGCCTAAAGCTTGCAGGTCGATTTCAATATCAAAGTGACCGGAGTTGGAAACAATCGCCCCATCTTTCATCAGGTCAAAATGTTCAGCCCGGATAACGTGCTTGTTACCAGTAACAGTGATGAAGATATCGCCTTCTTTAGCGGCTTCATCCATGGGCATAACCCGGAAACCGTCCATCGCCGCTTCAATGGCGCGCACGGCGTTAATTTCGGTGACAATTACATTAGAGCCTAAACCTTTGGCCCGCATAGCGACACCTTTACCACACCAACCATAACCAGCCACAACCACGGTTTTACCAGCAAGAAGGATATTGGTGGCGCGAATGATACCATCAAGGGTAGATTGACCTGTACCGTAGCGATTATCAAAAAAATGCTTGGTTTCTGCGTCGTTAACGTTCATTGCGGGGAAGGATAATACCCCGGCTTTGAGCATGGCTTGCAAACGGACGATACCGGTGGTAGTTTCTTCGGTAGTACCGATAATGTCGGGTAATTGGTGACTTCTTTCTTTAACCAGGGTGGCCACTACATCACAACCATCATCGATGATAATCTGGGGTTTATGATCGAGGGCGATTTGAACGTGACGGTGATAGGTGTCGTTATCTTCCCCTTTGATTGCATAAACGGGGATACCGTAATCAGCGACTAAACAAGCGGCCACATCATCTTGGGTGGAAAGGGGATTACTGGCAATTAGTAACGCATCAGCGCCACCGGCTTTTAGCGCGATGGCCAAATTAGCGGTTTCGGTGGTAACGTGACAGCAAGCGACTAAACGCAGTCCAGCAAAGGGTTTTTCGATGGCGTAACGTTCGGCTAATTGACGCAAAACGGGCATTTCCCGACCGGCCCATTCGATGCGCTGTTTGCCGATGGGGGCTAAACTAATATCTTTGATGTCGTATTTCTGTTGAACTGGTGTTGCTACCATAAGGGGTTTTCCTTAAATACAAGCCTAGGCTATTGGTTAATTTAACTTAACATTGTCTGGGGATTTTCGCCAATGTCAAGCTTTTCACCGGTTTTTTATATAGGAAAAAGTTATCAATACCTCGCTGACCTATCCAGAAATCGGTACATTGTCTCTATTTTAGGTAATTATATAGTACAATAAAACTACTTTATGATCTAAATCAAGCTAGAAATCTCTATCTGGTGATGATAAGATAAAGTGATGGGCGAGAAACTGACAGGCGTTAATCCCAAGATAATCCAATGGGCAAGAGAAAGGGCGAGATATTCTCTTGAGTCTGTGGCGGTCAAGTTTAAAAAAGATGTTTCTGTTATCGAGAAATGGGAGTCAGGAGAGGACTTTCCTACCTATAGTCAATTGGAAAAGTTAGCAGAAATATATAAACGTCCTCTCGCTTTATTCTTTTTCCCAGAACCTCCCCTAGAAGCGGAGGAAAAACAAGAATTTAGAACTTTGCCAGACTTTGAAATCGAAAACCTGGCCGCCGATACTATCTATGCTTTACGACAAGCAAAAGCGATGCAATTGTCGCTACAGGAAATTAATAATGGTATTAATCCTAGTACCAAGAAAATCTTTCAGGATATTTCGGTTAGTTCTAGTGATGATTTAAGGAAATTAGCCGAACAGATAAGAAAGTATTTAAACGTTACTCTAGAAGAACAAATGACCTGGAATGATCAGGAAACTGCCTTAAAAAAATGGCGGAGTGCCGTGGAAGAAGCTGGTATTTTTATTTTTAAGCGTTCTTTTAAGCAGCGAGAAATTTCGGGATTTTGCTTGATAGATATTGAATTTCCAATCATCTATCTTAATAATAGCACGGAAAAATCTAGACAAATATTTACCATTTTTCATGAATTAGCACATATTCTTTTGCAGACTAATGGAATTACTAAGTCTGACGATAGATATATTAATAGTTTGCAGGGAGCAAATAAAAGTATCGAGATATTTTGTAATAAATTTGCTGCGGAGTTTTTGCTTCCTAATCATGTTTTTTCTGAGATAATCAGAGAAACAGTAGTTAACGTTAACGATAACGATAAAATTATCTCGAAAATTTCCAGTGATTATAAGGTTAGTCGAGAAGTAGTTTTACGAAAACTATTAGATAATAACTTTATTTCTCAGAAAGAATATAGTCTTAAAGTAAGCGAGTGGTACAGTGAGCAGGTGGGAAAAAGTCAGGACAAAAATAAAAAATCTGGAGGTAATCCCTATGCTAATCAGGCGACATATTTGGGAGAAAATTACCTAAAACTGGTATTCAATAAATACTATCAAGGCCAATACGATATCGAGCGTGTTGCTGATTATCTAAACATTAAAAAAGTTGCTACGGTGGAAAAACTTGAACAATATTTATTAGACAAAGGACTGTTTTGATGGTTTACATTTTTGACACAAGTAGTTTTAAGGTCTTAGGAAACTATTTTCCCAAAAGTTTTCCTACCGTTTGGCAAAAAATCGATTTGCTTGTGTCAGAAGGTAAACTACAATCAGTACGCGAAGTGCTTAAAGAAGTAGAATATGGCAATAATAAACAATTTGTTTTAGATTGGATAGACTCCAATAAACAAATATTTTTACCACCCACTGCTCAGGAAACTTTATTTATTCCTGAAATTTTTTCTATAAGAAACTTTAAGGATTTAGTGAGTCAAAAAGCAAGATTACAAGGAAAGCCAGTGGCAGACCCATTTATTATTGCCGCTGCTAAGATAAAAGACGGTTGCGTAATTACCGAAGAAGCCTTGAAGCCTAATGCTCCCAAAATCCCCACAGTCTGTCAACACTTTTCTATCGATTGTACCAATGTTCAGGGTTTAATGGAGCGGGAAGGTTGGCAATTTTAAAACTAAAATTAATGGATAAATTGCCAATAAATTTATATGTTGAAAAGGCTTTTTCTGGAAAACTAATAACCATGTTCAGCCAGAAATTCTAGGCTAATCTCGCTAGGAGGGTGATAAGAGCGCATTCCTAGCAATTTTTCCACATATTTGCCTAAAATATCCCCTTCTAGATTCACCCAATCGCCTAATTTTAAATGGGAAAGATTGGTTTCGGTGTAGGTGTGGGGGATGACTGCCACTTTAAACCAGCTGCCGGAGGCATCACAATCGGCCACGGTTAAACTAATGCCATTAACAGCTATACTGCCCTTACCGACGATATAACGAGCTATGTAGTTATTCCACTGCTCTTCTAGGGAACTAGGGGCAGCAAAGGTCATTTCCCACGAATTAGCCACGATTATCGATTCGACTAAACAGCCAATTCCGTCCACATGACCGGTGACAAAATGACCGCCGATTTTACTACCCACCCGCAAAGAGGTTTCTAGATTAACGTTGGTTTCTGTTTTAATCCTTCGTCCCAAAGTAGTGCGCTGTAGGGTTTCCGGGGAAGCGGTGGCCAGAAAACCCTCTGGGAGAATTTCCTCGACTGTCAAACAAACCCCATCCACAGCCACACTATCACCAATCATTAAATCTTGGAGAATTGTATCAGAGGATACAGACAAATATAGTCTATCAGTATCCACGACCCGAATTTTTCCCAAGGCTTGAATTAATCCTGTAAACATCGGCTTTTTTCTCGACTATAAATCCTTATGAGTGAAAGATTGGGCATTTTCCCCAGAATAATCGGCGACAATATGACCATCTCCCACTAATTGATATTTGTAGGTCACTAATCCCTCTAATCCCACCGGACCACGGGGAGGCATTTTTTGGGTACTGATACCCACTTCGGCCCCGAAACCGTAACGGAAACCATCGGCAAATCGCGTGGAACAATTATGAAAAACTCCGGCGGCATCGACTCGATCGCTAAAGGTTTTGGCCGTGTTAAAATTTTCGCTGACAATGGCTTCCGTGTGTCGAGAACCGTAATAATTAATATGTTCGATTGCCGATTCTAGACTATCAACAATTTTAATTGACAGGATTAAATCACTATATTCGGTTTGCCAGTCTTCTTCTGTGGCCGATGGTACGTTAATAATCTGACGAGTTGTTTCATCTCCCAATAATTTAACCTTTTTTTCCTCTAATGCCTGGGCCAATGCGGGTAAAAATTGTCTAGCGATGTCTTGATGAACTAATAAAGTTTCAATGGTATTACAAGCGGCAGGATATTGGGTTTTGCCATCAACGGTAATCCTAATTGCTTTGCTTAAATCGGCTTCTTTGTCGATGTAGAGATGACAGATACCATCGGCATGGCCGAGGACAGGAATGCGGGTATTATTTTGGATATAACGCACAAATTCGTTAGAACCTCTAGGAATAATTAAATCGATGTATTGATCAAGTTTTAAGAGTTCCTGAATTTCTTCTCTTGTTGTTAACAATTGCACCGCCGCCGAATTAACTTTAGTTTGACTCAATGCCTGATGAATAATTGTTACTAAAGCTTGACAAGAACGGAGCGCCTCTTTCCCCCCTTTTAAAATAACGCCATTGCCGGATTTTATCGCTAAACTGGTAATTTGAATTAAAGCATCGGGACGAGCTTCAAAAATAACCCCTAAAACCCCTAAAGGACAGGTTATTCTCCGCAGAATTAAACCTTGATCTAATTCCCGGTTAATTTGCATCGTAGCCAAAGGATCCGCTAATTTAGCCACATCTCGCACCCCTGCAATAGCGGCTTTTAATTTGCTGGAACTTAACTCTAATCGCGCACATAAAGCGGGGGATAATTCCATCGCTTTGGCAGTTTGAACATCGACCATATTAGCGTCTAGTATCTTATCAGCATTAGCAGTTAAAGCCTCAGCAATAGCCTCTAAAGCTTCATTCCTTTCTTCGTTAGTCAGAATAGCCAGTTGACGACTCGCTTGACGGGTTTCTCTGGCGATTTCGGGGAGGGATAGAGAAGTTGTAACCATAGAAAATTAAACGTAATAACCGCTATCTTGTTTATTTTATCTTATTTTTGATCAAGTTTCAGGGTCATTAGACCTCTTGTAAAAATCAAAAATTGTTGTTAGGGTTAGGATTCAGTAGCCAGGAGAATTAAGGATGAATAATAGTCAATTAAATGGTCTATTTACAGATTTGGCTCTCTTGAGTTTGGTGGGTAAAATGTACTCTAAGATACAGTCCTGCCAGCGAGCGACTAGAACGAACCACAAAGACACAAAGGACACAAAGATCGATCCTATATAAGTTAAACTTATCACACAAAGAATAAGAAAACCCTGATTTTAGGCAATTTAATCTTTATTTTCGACGTTTATTGAAGGTTATCAACTCTTGTCATGATCATCATAAATCTAGTTAAATAGAAAAAATAGCCGAAATTAGTGATTTTTCTATCCTAGACCTGTAGAGACATTATAGTTAACATCCCTACAGGATATAGACTATCTAGACCAGATTGGCAATCAGACAGTTAGATACTTCTTGACGCGCCCAATCATCGGCGGCTAAAATGTCATCTAGGCTAGGGGTAGAACTGTTATGAATCGCAAAGCGATCGCAAACTTTTTCAATCACCCGGGGAATATCTAAGAAGCTAATCTTTTCTTCTAAAAATAATGCTACCGCTTGTTCATTAGCTGCATTTAATACTGCTGGCATTGCCCCACCTGCGCGGCCGGCCGCATAAGCTAATCCCATACAGGGATATTTTTGATGATCGGGTTCTTTGAAGGTTAAACTGCCGGCTTTAACTAAATTTAAAGGTTCCCAATCGGTATAAATTCTTTCAGGCCAAGACAAGGCATATAACAGGGGTAAACGCATATCGGGCCAGCCTAATTGGGCTAAAACCGAGGTATCCTGTAACTCAATTAAAGAGTGAATAATACTTTGGGGATGAATAACAATATCGATCGCATTATAATCGACACCAAATAAATAATGAGCTTCGATAACTTCTAGACCTTTATTCATTAAAGTAGCCGAATCGATGGTAATTTTTCTGCCCATCGACCAGTTAGGATGTTTCAGGGCATCAGCTACGGTTACTTGCGGCAATTTTTCCACGGGTAAATCCCGAAAAGCACCCCCAGAAGCGGTGAGAATAATCTTTTTTAATCCCCCAGTGGGAACTCCCTGTAAACATTGAAAAATAGCTGAATGTTCCGAATCAGCAGGTAATAATTTAACTCGGTGTTTTTCCACTAAAGGCAGCACCACCGGACCGCCAGCAATCAGGGTTTCTTTATTAGCGAGGGCGATATCTTTACCGGCAGTAATAGCGGCAATCGTGGGCAGCAATCCCGCACAACCAACAATTCCCGTGACGACGCTTTCGGAATCGCCATAACGGGCCACTTCGATTACTCCTTCCTTTCCTGCTAGGATAATCGGGGTATAGTCAAGGTCGGAAATTAGGCTTTTCAGGTCTTCTAGTTGACTTTCGTTATTAATCGCCACGATTTGCGGGCGAAATTGCCGAATTTGCTCCGATAGTAGTTGAATATTATTACCCGTGGCTAATCCCACCACTTGAAACTTATCGGGATGATCGGTGACAATATCGAGAGTTTGAGTACCGATCGAGCCAGTAGAGCCTAAAATCGAGATTTTTTTCATTAGAAACTTAATATAATTTGGGGATTAGCTTTAAATATACGTTCTCCGGGGTCTTTCCGGCACATCAGCGTAAATATTAAACATTTGTTAAAAAAGTTGATAGTTTAACCTTTTTATGCTAGGGCTTAGAAAAAGTTAGCGATAGAGATGGTGACAGAGAAGAAATCGAATAGAAAGGGCAATGGATTAGGCTGTCTAGCGGGGGGTCTGGTTTTTTGCCTCTTATTTCCCCTGTGTTTTTTCTTTTTTGGTTGGTTATCCTTCGCTCTTGGCCCGATGGGTTGCGCTCTCCCCAGTCAATGTTCGGCAGCAGCAGCATTCATGAAAGGGATTCTGTCCTTAATTCTTTTTTTTGGGGAAGGATTGGCATTACCTATATTCCTCAGTTGTGCCGTGGGAAAAGCCGTCAGATTTGGGTTAAGTCGCAGAAAAAATAACCGAACTTAAACATAAGTTCGGCTAGATTTAATTTAACAACTGGATAAAACTAACTTTCTGTCGTGACTGCTGTGGTGGGAGGCAACTTAATATTAGTAGCTAATCCCAGAATTTGCAGCAGACGAATGGTCATCCAAGTCAGATCAACTTCCCACCATTGTAGGCCATGACGGGCAGAATACTGATAGGCATGGTGATTATTGTGCCAACCTTCACCAAAAGTTAAGAGAGCAACCCACCAACAATTTTTAGAATTATCGTGGGATTCATGGCTAACATAACCGAATTTGTGGGTGGCGCTGTTGACAAACCAAGTGGAGTGGAAAACTAAGACCAAGCGAACAAAAATTCCCCAAATTACAAACGGCCAACCACCCATAGCATAGAGAATTAAGCCTAGAACAATTTGGATAGGAACAAAATAATTTTGACAGAATTTATAGAAAGGATCGTCGGCGATATCTTGGGTAAAACGGGCAATTTCTTCGTCGGCAGGAATTTCGTGCAACATCCAACCCATGTGACTCCACCAGAAACCTTTATTAGAATCGTGGGGATCGGGAGCAGTATCAGAATATTTATGATGAAGACGATGTAAACCTATCCATGCGATCGCACCCCCCTGACAAGCGAGAGTCCCGCACAAAACCAGAAAGTATTCTAACCATTTGGGAGTCTTAAAACTCCGATGGGAAACCAAACGATGGAAACCGAGGGTAATTCCTAAACCCCCAGTAATCCAATAAAGAATCAATGTCACTCCTACAGCACCCCAGCTAAAATTGCCAGGCAAGAAGGCTAAAAGAGCCACTAAGTGGATAAAAGCCATGTAGATGAGAGTCACCCAGTCAATGGGCAGTTTTTCGGAAGTCGCAACAGTCATTGAATAACCCAAAGGGAAACAACAGGAGACAGAGCATCATTGTCTTATCTGTCTCGATTTGACACAGGGGGAACTTTGACGCTTAATAAATAGTAACAAATATCACAGTCTATTGTTTGATGGATATCCCCTCTCTATTCCACAGGGCAGAAGAGGCCCTACTCCCCATCTTTTCGGAAATTGACGCACAGGTCAAGGAAAATCTCGCTAAAATCCTATTGGGAAAGTATGGCGAAGCGATTGATTTCCCTAAGTGAGGGTTTTTATCGGCAATGCTATCGGACGGGAAAGCCGCAGTCAATACAGCCTAATCTCTTCTAGAAACAGTAAATAAGGTGATTTATACATAAAAAAAGACAAATAAGTCCCAAATATCTGTTTTATCCGCTCATAACTCTATATTTAGCCAGATTACATCGAAATCAATGACTGTTTATTTACCTAAACAAATACTTCAGACTAATCATCCTCATCCCGTGGCGATCAGCGAAATTGTCTCGATAGCGCTCGAAGCCCTCTGGAGCAATAAACTGCGGACTTTGTTAACCATGTTAGGGGTGATTATTGGCATTGCCTCCGTGATTGCTCTCACCTCCGTAGGCCAAGGAGTACAAAAAGCCACCGAACAAAAAATTCAATCTCTAGGTACTAATGTTTTACAAATTTTACCAGGAGAAGCCAGAACTGGCGGTATTAGTCTCGGCCGCGGTTCCAGTAGTACCTTAATCTGGGAAGATGCCAAAGTTATTCAAAATCAAGTTCCCGGTGTACAGGTGGTCTCCGCCTATCTGCAGCGTCCGGCACCGATGGTGGCGGGCGAGGTCAATCATGCCACTAATGTGGTGGGCATCGATCTTAACTACTTGACATCCTCGCCGCCGTAAAACGGACGGCGATCCCCAAACCTCACGATTTAGGTTTCTGCTTCTTTCCCTTGCGGGGTTCCGCACCTGCCTTAACAGATTTACTCTGTTCTGGTCTTATGGTCGCTCGACAGACTGACACCGCAAGCCCTGCGGCCAAAATATTTTTACTTGCGTTAATATCTCGGTCATGGTGAGTCCCACAGATTGGACAATCCCACTCTCGAATATTTAACGGCATTTTCTCAGCAATATACCCGCAATTACTACATCTTTTAGAACTAGGAAACCATCTATCTATTTCGATGTAATTTCTCCCATACCAACGGCATTTATAGGCTAATTGTCGAGTGATTTCTCCCCAACTAACGTCAGATATTGCCTGAGATAATTTAGGGTTTTTGACCATATTCTTGACGGCTAAATTCTCAACCACAATCGTTTGGTTTTCACGAACTAATTGAGTGGTTAGCTTATGTAAATGGTCTTTTCTGTTATCAGTAATTTGAGCGTGAATCTTGGCTACTTTTATTCTTGCTTTTTCTCGATTTTTTGAGCCTTTCTGTTTTCGAGAAAGATTTTTTTGCGCTTTTCGCAGTCTCCGATAATGCTTTTTAAAGTGCTTAGGATTAGATACTTTATCGCCATTGCTGGTAATCACGAGGCTACTAATTCCTAAGTCAATTCCAATGGCTTTATCTGTTACTGGTAATGGCTTAATCGTTGGGTCATCAAATCTAATTGAAATATGCCAACGTCCAGAAGGATGTAATCTGACTGTTACTGTACTTGGGTCACAGCTTTCTGGTATTTGTCTTGACCATCGAATAGGTAAAGGTTCTGTGCATTTGGCTAAATAGATTTGTTTGTCTTTAAATTTAAAAGCAGATTTGGTAAATTCGGCA
>NZ_JADBUZ010000065.1:0-5993 GCF_020245305.1 Microcystis sp. M20BS1
AACCGTATTGAGTACCTAACAATGCGAATAGCTCTGCGTATTGCGTCCTGCTGATCGCCTGCCCATCTACTTTTAACCAATTAGTAGGGGGGTCCACCCCTACCAGCCACATGATTACAGAACCTATTGGGAGGCTCGCCTGAGACGCTATGGCCTGGTTAACCCAGTCTACTCGAGCTATACTGTCATTAGTAGTGGGTGATACAGTACGGGGGTTGCCCGTTAGGAAAGGACTATCTATATTAGCCTTAGTGTTCGATAGATTAGTTACTTGTGTCTGTAGACTACCTACAGTATTCTGTAATGCTACTATCTTGGGTATCTCTAGATTGAGCCTGTCATTTATAGCGCTGACTGTGGCATTGATGGTGGCTATCTGAGCAGTTAGTTGATTACTCAATGTAGTAAATTGAGACTGTAGAGCGCTGATGGCAGTTGTGTTAGTATCGCAGCATGTCTGTAGGTTCCGGATTATAGTTAGCTCACCTACGACAGCAGCTAGGTTATTAATTAGATCATTGACTAACTGCTGTAGATTAGCAATGATTTGCTGTAACTCACCACCACCAAATAGATCGTCGCGTAATTCCTCTAGTTCATTCTCTAGAGTGGCTATATCAGCCAGCATGTCGGCAATAAACGCAAACGCCCGCACTGTGTCAGATAGATCGTATATAGTATTGGCTGCCTGTGTTCCCGTATGATTGGCGCGATTAGCAGCCTCTAGAAAGTTATTGTCGAGTTCAGCACAAGTAAGAGGACTCCCCTTACCCACTGATAATATAATTGGCATAGAACTGTAGCTAGTGGTTAATTTGGTTATACTATCGGTGTATGGCGTTCTGTAAGCATTAGAAAGGAGGTATCGGTGAGTAGCGAAATGTGGCATATGGATATAGCAAATCCCCATCAGGTGCCAATTACTATATATAGTGATTGGCAGCACCTGAATGGTATAGTCCTTAGGCCTAATAGTGGTCTAAGGACTAGCTACGAGATAGAGGATGGATACGAGTTATACGTTAGTCAGCTCTATCGAGTTAAGTCTAATGAGATGCCGAGATTGTATGTTGGATACTGTATAAAGGATTAAATTAATGCAATATTCAGTTGAATTTAAGGGTACACGTGGTAGATTGTATACACAGCTTTTTGCTAGTTACACATTTACAGATACCACGCTGCCTAGAACGGTTACTCTAACCCTGAGCCCCGGCGCAACAGTACCGATTGATCTAATCGATATTACCTCACTACAGTTAGTAGGTCTCTCGTGTGAGACAGGTTCTGTTAACCTCACTGTTATCAATAATGGTAGCACTATTATTAATCTACCAAAAGTAGTAGCTGGCTCCTATCACTTTAATAACGTAGATATAGTCGATGCTAAGATACAACTAGTAGCCGTAGGCACTGCGCCCGTACCGCTACAATTAGTATACGCCGGCGTGGCATGACCTGTCCACTAGAGTGGCAGCAGGCCTGTCGTAATCTGGATATAGCATGTCATAAATGTAGAGCTGAGATAGGAGAGGGTGAGCTGGCCTATTTACCACTGGCTGGTAGCCCCTCTATTAAGAGTCACCCCGCATATGAGAAGCCCCCTCCGCCCCCTCGCAAGCAGAGTAACACTGCATCGAAGATAGGGCGCGTCACTGAGAAACGCGTGTTACGCGATCTAGGTGCAAGAGCAACAGTGGCCAGTGGGGCCATCTTCGGAGACGGGGATGGCTCTATTGTTATAGATGGGGAGACCTGGCGTATAGAACATAAGACGCGGGTGGCCCGGCGTAATACACTAGGCCCTACTGAAGATGAGTGGGCTACTGCTCAGGCGCAGGGGTGCCGTCTATTCATAACTACTCATGGTGATAGAAGTGTCGTCACTATGGATATAGAGGACTTTAAGAGCCTAGCCGTATTGCCACCCGAGTTTACGGAGGGCGTTAACGAAGAAGCGGGGGGCCCAGCTCACTCGAGCAATGCCGAAGTCGCGGGGCAGCTCGAGTAGCACATTCACTGCCTCCACCTGTAGACCGAGTGTAGCGAAGGTGCGTTCGATGCTCAACTTAACAATACTTACAAAGTACGCAATGGGGTTCTTAACGAGGCGTCCTTGCCGGTTGAATGGAATAGTCTTACCATGAAGAACACGGCTACCGCACTCACTACGGATTGCCTGAGCCACAAGGCAATTCTCTATCGGCGAGACGTAGATAAGGTTACGGGGATGGTTGTTGAGAGGATTATCGTCGATATGGTGCACCTCTACCTCTCCTCGACGAGCGAGGAAGCCATTGCGGTAGGCCTTCCACCCCCAGTAAGCGTAGGCGACAACCTGATGAAGACCAACGATGAGTCGCTGGGTATTCGTAACGTGAAAATCAAAGAATCCGACTAAATGTAATAGCTGATATAAGTGAGAATTACGGGCCGCGCGCAGGACTAGGTAATCCCCCTGTTTAGAAGCCTGATAGGCCTTATCTCGCAGGATTGATTTCAGTGCCTTCAACGCTGCCTTGTTTACGTACCGTATTTGGTTGAACATGGTCAATGTCTGTTAGGTGAATAGATACAACAATACAGCCGTGGTTCTACAACCCGGCTTAGATTAATGTAGATCAGAACTGAGTTGCCCCAGAGGCACAATAGGTCTGGCGCACCAACGTAACAGAGGATGTTTCCCTCCGTCCTACTCGTTGGCGGCGTCCACTAGAGTCAGAATTAACCTACCGCGCTTGACGTAACCGGTGTCAAGTCTTGTACATTTAGCCCTATCTTGTTTACTCAGTATTACTACTTAGCGGGGCACGGCGTGCGGAGGTGAAGCGTATGGGTTTACCCTGTTCCGCTCGAACTTCACGGCTCACTGTGTCTTTTAGTTTATAGATACCAGCCCCTCTCTGATGCCTACATCAATCAACTGATTAAGGCAAATGAGAGGGCGGTAAATAGGAGGTCATCGGTACCGCCTATCGGCGGTTTAAGGAACCTTAGCCATTCCTTCTACTATTATAGCACAGGTTTTTAATTCTGGTGTAAAATATTTATCAGGCGGGGCCCCTCTCAAATAAAGGGGGCTTCTCTACCACAAATACGCAGGAGAACCGTGGAAACTATAACAACGGGGGTGGGCCCCGTATTTTTATGATTACTACAATTGATTTTCGTGATATCCAGGCTGCGTGTATTAAACAGCTAGATGATATGTGTAAGGATAAGCAGCCCTTATTTGTTGTCGACGTACTAGGAGATGTGCTCTGGCAGACCTACCTCGATGCATTCCCCTCACACGAGCGACAGGCGCATAACTGTATGGCCTGTCGACAATTCATTAAGAAGGCGGGGGGCCTCGTTAAACCAGATGAGAATTATAATCTCATCAGTATGTGGAATGTAACTGTACCAGGTTACTTACAGGCAGTAGTTGATAAGCTCAATGCTCTAGTGACAGGGGCCCGCATTCGAGACACGTTCTTATTAAGTCGTAGTGAATTGACCGTAGGGCACGCAAGTGACTTGCAGCGTCTAGAGGACGGTACCACTATTAAGTGGCACCATCTATACTATAAGTTTCCTACAGCCTATGCCTCTGATGATGTAAATGGTAGTCAGAGTGATGCCCGTAATAAGGCGGCGGGCCTCAAGCGAGATCTAGAAGAGATCTCTATTGACTCAGTGAATACTGTCCTCGAACTCATCGATCAAGGTGCTCTCTATCGCGGTATTGAGTTTAAGCCACTGTTAACTAAGTTTCTTGCCCTACAAAAGACCAATCGCCAGAATCGCCTGCGTAATCCTAATTTTACCGAGGAGCAGTATAAAACCTTCTGCTGGGCGATGTCTGCTAAATTTAGCCATATCCGCAATACAGCCATCGGTACTCTGCTGACTGATATTAGTGAGGGACGCGATCTAGATAAGGCTGTTACATCTTATGAGAGTAAGGTGGCCCCCGAGAACTATCGTCGCCCTACGGCCATCGTTACTGAGAGTATGAAGGCTAGAGCCCGGGCTGACTTTCTCGCTATGGGCTTCAGCCAGTCTAGTCTAGAGCGTCGTCAGGCCACTATTGATGATGTCCCTATTGATCAGTGGTTATATGTTGATAGGCTACCAACGACCATCGAGACCGACTTCTTCAACAATATGCTTGTAGTCTCTCGCCCGCCTACGACTCCGCAGAATATTAGCTTCAGCGAGTTCCTTAGCAGCGTAGTGCCCCATATCACATCTATGGAGATCCTATTTGAAGATAAGCTGATAAATAATTTAGTTACTATGACAGCTCCTGTAGATACGGATACCCCTAGCTTCTTCCAATGGCCTAATGGTATGGGCTGGAGCTACAATAATCAGTTAGCTGATAGTAGTCGTCAGCGTGTCAAGGCTGCTGGCGGTAAGGTAGACGGGGCTCTGTGCTGCCGGTTGATGTGGTATAATACTGATGACTTAGACCTTCATCTCGAGTGGAACAACAATAGAATTTACTATGGAAGTAAGAAGGCCTGTGGTGGTGAGCTCGATGTAGATGCTAACGCCACGACTTCTTCTTTAACTAATACCCCCGTTGAGAATATAGCATTTGCCAATAAGGCGCCTAATGCTAAGTATCTACTGTCTGTTAATCAGTTTAATAGACGTAATAGCGTTGATATCGGCTTCCAGGTAGATATCGAGACAGAGGGGGGCCAGTTCTACACCTTCACGTATAAGACCCTGATGCCTACTGGAAAAACTGTAAACGTAGCCCGCTTCAGTATGGTTAATGGTGTGCTAAAATTAGATACAGATAGTGACTTACTTAAACCATCTAGTGCTACAGGCCGCTCTCTTACTACGTGGGGTATGGGCACTAATCAGTGGCAGAAGGTCCGCCTCATTACTACCAGCCCTAATCACTGGGGGGATACACAGCACGGTAACCTACACTTCTTTATCTTCTTAGATAAGGCTGTATCCGAGGGGCCTATCCGCCCCTTCTTCAATGAGTTTATTCGTGCTGATCTACTACGAGATCACAAGCGCGTGTTCGAGTTACTAGGTAGCATGGTACCAGTCAACAGTACTCCTAATGGACTTGCTGGCCTAGGCTTCTCTAGCACTACTCGCGCTAGTTTCACATGCCGCGTGGGGGATAGCTCCACACGTAAACGTATTTTCAAAGTCACATTCTAGAGGAACTATGGAACTCAATATCATTATTGGTGCTCTCGTTGGTCGGTACCGCTTTCCCTCTGTTAGCGGTGATCTCACGCTTGAGGATCTATTCTGTCTTAACCTCAGGTCTAAATCAACCAATACGCCCTCTCTTAATAATGTTGCTATTGAGCTTAACAAGCGTATCATAGCCTGCGGTGGCGTAGACTTCGTCGATGATAGCAACGAGATTATTATCTTACAAAGAAAGCTCGACATAGTCAAATTTGTCATTGCTCATGTTAAGAATCGTGCTGAGGCCACTAAGCAGGCCCTCGCTAGAGAGGAGAATCGGCAGAACTTACTGGCCCTCATTGAGCGTAAGAAAAATGATCTCCTCGCTGAAGAGAGTATCGAAGAATTAGAGCGGCGCCTCGCTGCCCTATAGAAGCCAAGGTAAGGTTAATTAATTGGGCCCAGCTCAAACTGGGCCCAACACAGGAGCAACATGGAAGAATTAAAGGCAACTTATAATAACAGAGTTGTATACGGATTAGCTGACAGCAGTAATGTGTATATCGACGCTGTGTCCTTAGAGAAGGTGCTTAGTTGTAGTATTTACCTGAAATGTCGGCTTGAAGGCTCTCGGTTTTACCGATGAGATGAAAAGCCGACCAGCATAGAAATAGCGAAGCACGATTGACAACTCAATTCTTAGCGTGCTAGAATAGCTTGCGTAGTAGGTCGGCACGCAAGATGTTCATTTTAGAGTACAAGCTTAGAGGAAAACCATCTCAATATCAAGCCATTGATGAGGCAATTCGGACAGTTCAGTTTGTTCGGAATAAATGCCT
>NZ_JADBUZ010000066.1:0-3217 GCF_020245305.1 Microcystis sp. M20BS1
AATTCTTCGCTCTCATCAATTTCGATCACCCGCTTGTAGGATAGAGGGTTATCGGGATTGAGAGGATCGCCTAAGTCTTTTTCCAGTGCTTCAGCAGTCCAGTATTGCTTAAGCTTTTTCATAGTGCCTCTAGGACAGATACAATGTGCTTTTCGTCAATGCCTTCGGTTAGAAGACCCGACCATTCACAAAAATTAATGATCATTCTAGACTTTTGGCTGTAGGATGGCAACAATTTTTAATTTCGCCTTTACCTTAAATGTGCTAGAACCCACTGGGGTGGGGTGCTAGACTACCCTCTGCGGTAATTATGTCCAAATTGAGGTGATTAAACCGCACAGTGCGGTATTAGGTTTTATTGAGGCGGTGTTAGACCGATGGAAGTGGGATATTAGGATGGGGGAGGTTACTCGACCGCAGGGAGCGGTATGATTAATAGTTATGCGGCTCGTTCCCTGTTCATACTTTTTCCTTGAATGTAATATTCAACTGGCAGATTACGATTAGAATGTTTAAGGTACAAGTTTTGCTTGCCATAGGGTTTAGAAGTCTAGGAGCAATATGATGATGGAATCAATAGATGAACGGATAGATGCCAAAATTGGTGAGGTTCGTACTGAATCTATCGATCTCAGCTTTGGAGAAATCATCAGTTTATATTCTCAAAATGAACTCATTATTCAACCGGAATATCAAAGGTTATTCCGATGGTCTAATCAACAAAAGTCTCGTTTAATAGAATCCATACTTCTTGAGTTGCCAATACCACAGATATTTACTATTGAGAACTCAGATGGGGTTTTGGAGTTAATTGATGGCTTACAACGCCTTAGCTCTGTGATTCAATTCATTGATGCCAATGTACTGAATTTCACTGATATAGATGGAGAAAAGCTGAAATCTCTAAAGTTAGAAGGTTGTGATCAGATTTCAGAACTTAATAATCTGACTTTTGAAGATTTATCATTGAGACTCAAGCTTAGGATTAAAAGATCCTCTGTAAGGACAGTAATTATTAAAAGGCAAAGTAAGTCTTTTCTGCGTTATGAAATGTTCAAAAGGTTAAATACTGGTGGCTCAATTCTAGCTCCACAGGAAATTCGTAACTGTTCTTCTAGGATGCTTGGTGAGCCAGGTATAAAGTTTTATACATTTCTCCAAGAAAGATCCTCCTATTCAAACTTTAAGACTTGCATAGATACATTGTCTCAATCAGAAAAAGAACAAAAGGGAGACGAAGAGCTTGTCTTAAGATTTTTTGCCGCAAAAAATGCTCAAGATCTCTTCCGGGGGAGTGTGAGAGATTGGTTAGACACATACATGGAAAATATATTATTTGGAGAAATACAATTTGATTATTCTACTGAAACACAAGACTTTAATAGATTATTTGATTACTTGAGCCAAATTCTCGGCAGTGGTGCTTTTGTTCGATATCGCGATCAATCACCAATTGGTGCTTTAGCTCCAGCTTATTTTGAAGCTGTTACAATTGGCGTGTTTAGGATACTAGAAAGATTAGAGAATCTGGATAATTCTTCTGTTAGGGATGAAATAATCAAAATTGTTCAGTCAAACAGCTTTAAGGATAATATTGGACCTGGAGCTAACTCCAGAACTAAGCTTTCTAATAGAATTGGATGTATTCAAGAAGGTTTAAATCAACTCAGCTTCTGGAGTAATTTTAATGAGCAACTGGGCGAATGAGATCGAGGCTGATCTCAACTGGAGAGAAGGAGAACTGGCTGCAATTAAAATTCAAATATTAACGACTGATAGGGTTAAGCATCCTGTAAGGTATGAAGCTCTCTTGAGAGCTATTACTACTTTGCTATATGCTCACTATGAAGGTTTTTGTAGATTTGCATGGGATTTATACCTCGATACAATTCAAAGGCAAAATATTAAACGCAATCAATGCCGTGAGGAGGTTATAAAGCTATCGCTAAGGAAGCGCTTTAAAGAACTTGGAGGTGATTTGTCAGCAGATGGAGTTTGGAGCTTTTTTTTCAACGAATTGCCAGCTTTAATTAATGAGAATATTGAATTCAATATTCGCTTAGAAGCAGATAGCAATTTAAAGCCTATGCTGCTTAAAAAGAACTCTACAGATGCTGGTTTATCATGCTCAATGGTGGATCAACATGAGCTTTTACTTAAGACATTAGTAAGCAGGAGAAATAATATAGCTCATGGGCAGAAAGAAATAATTCATGATCTGACTGAGTATAACAAGTATGAAAATGCGGCTTTGGAAGCTATGTATGAGCTAGGACTATCTGTAATTGATTGCTTAGATAATCAGAAGTATTTGAAACCATCAAATCCGCCTAGCTCATCATGAAATCTACGCATTTTAATCGCTGTAGAGTGCGTTCCCTAATGTGGCTCCTACTGCTGCACCGATAGTGATTAAACCGCTGACTCATATCATTTTTCAAAAGTGATGACAGACTTAGTTGATTATTCCAAAGTGCAATTCCTCTCTGAGAGCGGAATTGCACTTTCAGATGTTAATCACGACTATTGAAAATTGGTATCAATTTCTTTTTCAACCAGATTTTGGAATACCAGCTATTAGTTGTTGAGCAACTGAAGTAAGGTGGGTATTGCCCACCCTATTGTTGTATGGATGTAAGTTGGATTGCAAGCTCGAGTTTTTAACCAGGTAACGAATCCTCATCAAGAATTTTCTCAATTGTCCAAGGACAGTCAACTGGTAAAGTTAATCCACTTTTGCGGCTCGCTTTTCCCAGTGCTTTTTGATAACAATAACCAAACCCGTTCTAAGGCATGATTGTAGATTACCTGAGAGCGAAATAGCAGGCTCGATTCCAATCTGAAATTATCTATCTCGTCTGTCCATTGGGGTAGGTAGTAAGGATGCTTCCAGTAGGCGTAAAGTAGCAGGTGACTGAGGAGTTGAATAAGAAAAGAAAGCTTTCTGCTTTGTATTTGCGTTCATCCACCATTTCCTCTAATTCCTCGGCTAAAGTTTGCCAATCTAAAGTATTGCGATCAGGCGATCGCAGTTTTGCTGCTTGGTCTTGCAGCCAAGCTACATAGGGTTTGCGGCAAAAAGTCATTGAAAAGTACAGGTCTCTTAATCAATGATTTCACTTAGCTACAAGCATAAGCTTTAGTTGTTGATTAATTTTTTAAATTATAACTTATCCTAATCATTGACCGAGAAAAAGTGCTGTTTTTCCATTTCAGA
>NZ_JADBUZ010000067.1:0-7114 GCF_020245305.1 Microcystis sp. M20BS1
ATCTTTCCGAAAGTCCTTGACTTGTTTTAGTTTTTCTATTAAGCTCAACATATATTTGAAAGGTTGGCGGTCACTCCTCATTTTACCTGATAGTGATCGCTTTTACTTTTGATATTCTGATGGGAGAATGAAACAGCCCTACCCCAAACCCCACTTCCCTCAATTGGCAGTTTACTGAATTGGTCCATCGATACTGCCGGTAAAAAATTGCTTGAGTACGGGGATTTCGGAGTGATAAGCCTCTTGAGTCGGTCCAACCCATTGAAATTGACCTTTATAGAGAAAAACGATGCGATCGGTGGTATTTTCGATGGTGCTGTGGACGTGGGTGACAATGAGATGGGCCCCACAGGCTTTTTTTACCTTGAGAAGTTCCATAATTACCGTCTGGATGCGGGTAGAAGCGACGGGATCGAGTCCGGCAGTGGGTTCATCGTACAGGAGAATGTTCGCTCGATCGGCGGCGATCGAGGGATCGCTGATAATTGCTCTGGCTAAACTGACGCGTTTTCGCATCCCTCCGGATATTTCAGAGGGATAGAGGTCGTAGGAACCGGACATTCCCACTAAATCCAGTTTTTCTTCCACTAAATCGCGGATTTCGGCTCGTTTTAGCTTTGAGTTGCGATAGAGAGCAAAACCGACATTTTCCCCGACGGTGAGGGAGTCAAAAAGGGCCGATTGTTGGAAAACTAGACCAACACCGAGGGGATCTTCCCCCTGTTCTACGGTTCTCTGCCGTTTTGTGCCGTAGATGTACACTTCTCCTCGATCGGGGGCCAGTAATCCGGCGACTAAGCGTAAAATCGTCGATTTTCCCGTCCCGGACGGACCGATCACGCCGATCGCTTCCCCTTCGTACACTTTCAGATCGACGTTATTTAAGATTACTTTCTTGCCGAAAGCTTTGGTTACTCCCCTTAATTCGACGATCGGTTCGCGCATTACCATCTAGAATATCTTTACAAAAATCCCCTTTTATTGTAGGGCAATGACCCGATCTTTCTTTTTTTTCTTTTCTGGTTTTATGGTTCGCGACTCTATCTGCATTTCGGGAATCTCTCGCAATTCTTCCGCATCTAAACGATATTGTTCGCAGACAAGACTCAGACGAATACCAGAACAGCTAACGGGATTAACTGAATGGGTGAGATCTCCTTGAAAGAGGATCAAGGTGTTAGTACAAGGACGAATCTGGGCCACGGAACGATTGCCTGTTGCTAGTACCAGTTCCCCCCCTTGAATATCTTTAGGAACCTGCACATAAAGGACGCTAACTAGGAGCGGAGGATCGATTGTTTTACAATAGGAGCGCAGGGAGCGATCGATATGGGGATCGACGCGTGAACCGGTTTGTAGGAGTAAGGGATTAAGATAAAAAGCGTTGCAGTCAGCTTGTAAACTGCGATCAAGATAGGGTTTAAAATAGGGAAACATTCGTTCAACTTCGCTGATTTGTGTGCGTCGAAAAGCGATAGAAAAGCCTTTGGTTTTAACGAAATCTCGATTTAAATTGTTAACTGTGAAGTGGGGACAAGCGAGAATCTGTCCTTGTAGTTCGCTCAGATAACTGGGAGTAAAAGCGTCGGGATATTGGGAATAGTAAGGCACGGATAGAATCGCAACGGTATGGCAATCTTTAGGATATATTTTTAGTCAAACACAAAATCAGAGTTTTTGCCGCTCCCGAATACAGGTTTATTCAGAATCAGCTTTTGTGACTTATAGTCCGTAGATTAATAGTCATCATAGAAGGAAAATGGACTGTAGAGAATTTCAATATCTTCTTTGGTAGTTTATATATGGCAGGAAAGCTAGTCACTGCTGTTGCTGTGACTGTAAGAAAATTGCGGAAGAAACGTAATCTGAGTCAAGAAGCTTTAGGGTATAGAGCTAATCTTGACAGAACCTACATATCTGGAGTTGAAAGGGGAGTAAGAAACATTACTTTGGACTCCTTAGAACAAATTATTTCAGCTCTGGACATGGATATTGTTACTTTTGTCAATACTGTTGCGGAAGAAATTAATGAGTTATATCATAAATAAACATTCTGATACCAGCTTTTTCTCAAAACAGGGTCAGAAAATAACTATCGATAAAGTCATATTTGAGCATTCATTAGTTGAATGTCATTCTGTTGTTAAAAAAATAGTCCAAGATATACCAGTAGATATATTTAGAATTCTAGGTATGAGAAATCTTTCTGCATTTATTGGTGAGCTATTTGCCATAGAATTTGCCAATAAATCCCAGGGATTATTTATCAACAATCCGCATCAAGACGGCTATCCAGATTTGCTGTTAATGGATAAGAATGGCAAAGTTTTTTTTGAACAACTTTCCCAAGAAAGACGAATGCGAGATAAGTCTCCATTTAGTCCATTTGCTAATGGGGGAGTAGAGGTTAAAGCCACTTGTGGCAGTGTTCCTACACCAAGAGAATTAAAGAAGACTGGAAAAGAAAAACCCGATATGGGAGACACAAGAATCGAGGTAATGAAAAGCTATGATTGGAAGGCTCACCATAGAGAAACTAACAATCTTATTGGCATTCTCTGGGATTTTGAGAATACAATACCTCAAATAGTTGCTGTATTTTTTGGCAACAACTTAACTGACAATGATTGGGGTAAAATTGTTCAGCCAACAGAAGGCGGTGGAAGAACAACTAGCGTCTCAATTATGTCACGACAAGGCGTTAAGAAAATGTATAAAAACTGGATTATGATCAAGAATGACGATAGATATATTAATTTTGTCAACAAATATAACAAAGACAATTTAATTTCAAAATAGACAGAGCTGCTCATATTTTTCCTTGATTTGCTCCTCAAGAGAACAATCATCATTGAGGATGGATACTAAATGATCAAATATTTTTTGTAATCCAGCAGGTGGGATACTTTCGCCAATTAACTCTCTAATTAGTTTATCACTAACTCTTTTGTCATCTGCCCGTTTCCATGAAAATGGGTATTCGGTAATTGTGTGAAGAATCATTGCTTCATACAGAGATAATACTCTATTTTGAATAGGATGTAGTTTATTGTCACTACAAGCATAGGAGAGATTTCGTGTAATTGTACTGGCTGGTGCGTCCCAACTCATTCTTTTATAGGCACTGGTATAACCTTTCATCAACCTGTATTTTCCATCTTCTTTCACCCATGGACGAGGAAGAATGTGTCCACATTTAAGGCAGTAAAGGGGGGTTTCTGTACTAGCTCGATTAATTCCTTCATTATTTTTGCGTGCGCTGTGTGTTGGATTACCATTATATCTACAAACAGGGTTAATACATTGATTATCAAATGAACTTTTTTCTTCTGGTGTATTACTGATCCAAAAATATTTTTCTTCATCTAATAGGGGTACATAGTGATATGGTATATCATCTGATTTAGCAGTTTGTGTTCGTTGAGAGTCAAGTGGTGGTAAATGATATATTGCGTCTCGAACAGTTTTCCATCTGGGAAGTTCTAATCCTTCTTTACTATGAGTTGGTTTAGGAAAAAGAGAATTGTTCTTTTTTAAATAATTCTTCAGTTTCTCATTTTTAGTAAATATTGAAATAAGTCGTTGACGATTCTGCGGGACTCCATAATCAGCAAAATCTATAATGCTAATCGAACTTAAAAACTTATCACCAATACGCTGTTTTATATAATGTAAAATATTTACTAAATAACCGTCTTTCTCGGGAAAGGGTATATAAGTATTTTGCATTTCTGGCACATTTTCCATGACCAGTGTTTCTGCTCCACTAGCCATAAAAACTTCTAGGGTGGGAATGATTAATAAATTTCTCTGGTCGATTTCATTTTTTGAGCCTTTACGAATAGAATTAAGCAGCTTACCTCTGCCATTTCTAGACATACCTTGGCAGGGAGGAGTGGCAAAAACAATGTCTAAATTTTGTCCAGAGAGTCGCTGCTTTGTTTCTGCAACTATCTCATTTTTTTTATCCCATATATCCCCAATAATCATTAGTGATTCTGGGTGGTTAAATTTAAATACTTCTGCACGATCTTTCAATAATTCATTCGCCACTACAACTTCAAATCCCCCAGAGCGAAGAGCCATATCTCCAATTCCACCACAGGCAAATAGACTGATTGCTTTCCTCATCGATTTTCTTGCTCCATGTAACTTATAGTCTATAATAATAATTGGCTGAAGGCAACTTTTAAAAATGAGTATCCCCAGCAAACCTGAAAGCGATCTTTCCTGTCAACCCGGTCGCGGTGACAACCCACCGTTTACAATAGTTAAGAACCAACGGCAAGCAAGAATTAACGATGCGGATTTCGATCAACTGGTTACGAGAATTAGTCAAAATTGCCCAATCTCCCCAAGAATTAGCCGAATTATTGACAATTGCGGGAATAGAAGTGGAAGAGATCGAGGATCGCCGAGAATGGGCAAAGGGTGTGGTTATTGGTAGAATTATTGATCGCCAACCCCATCCCAATGCAGATAAACTAAGTGTCTGTCAGGTGGATATCGGTCAGGAAAATCTTAGTACAATTGTCTGTGGTGCGCCCAATGCTAGGGCTGATATTCTAGTTCCCGTGGCTACTTTGGGAACTCATTTACCAAAAATCAATTTAACGATTAAACCGGCTAAATTGCGCGGGGTAAAATCGGAAGGGATGATCTGTTCCCTCGCAGAATTAGGATTAACTAAAGATTCTGAAGGAATCCACATTTTTAGCCAGGAAAATCTCCCTTTAGGTACAGATGTTCGTCCCCTTTTGGGACTCGATGAGGTGATTTTAGATATTTCTCCCACCGCTAACCGTGCCGATGCTTTGAGTATGATCGGAGTCGCGCGGGAAGTAGCGGCTTTGACAGGAGGAGAATTAAGCCTACCAAAAGTGAAATTAGGGGAATTTTCCCCTAAAAAAGATTTAACGCTGGAAATATCAGAAAATAAAGCCTGTCCTGCTTATATTGGTACGGTGATCGAGGGGGTAAAAATTGGCCCATCTCCGCTATGGTTGCAACAGCGTTTACAGGCTGCCGGATTGCGATCGATCAATAATGTGGTCGATATTACTAATTATGTCCTCTTGGAGTGGGGACAACCCTTACACGCTTTTGATCGCGATCGTTTACAGAGTTTTGCCGGAGGTAAATCCGTTACTATTGGGGTCCGTTTTGCCGAGGAAGGGGAAAAAATTATTAGCCTTGATGGTCAGGAAAGAAGCTTAAAAGAGCTTAATTTATTAATTACTGCCAATAATAAGCCAGTAGCTTTAGCGGGGGTGATGGGAGGTCAAGATACGGAAGTTAACGAGGAAACCGTTAATCTTGTGCTAGAGTCGGCTTTATTCGATCCGATCGCTATCCGTCGTTCCTCAAAAGCGCAGGGTTTACGCAGCGAGTCTTCCGGACGCTATGAACGCGGTGTTAATCCCGCCGCTTTGGAATATGCTTGTCAAAGGGCGATCGATTTAATTCTAGAGTTAGCTGGGGGAACTGTCAGCAGTCAGGTTAAAGCTGATTATCGTGCCGATCAGTCCAGTCGTTCGATCGAATTGCGTTTAGAACGTTTGCAGCAGCTACTGGGTCAAGTTACCCTAGATAATGGTGCGATCGGTGAAATTCTCGCCGAAGATGTGGAGCGGATTTTAGGTAATTTGGGCTGTGAATTGCAGTTAACCTCGAAAAATCCTGTTCTGTGGACTGTGACAGTGCCAGACTACCGTTATCGGGATTTAGAACGGGAAATTGACTTAATTGAAGAAGTAGCGCGACTGTACGGATATGATCGCTTTGTCGATACTTTGCCGGCAAAAACCGCAGCCGGAGGATTATCCTTTGAGGAAACTATACAGCGTCGGCTGCGGGAAGCTTTTCGCGCAGTCGGTTTGACGGAATTAGTCCAGTATTCCCTCGTTAAACCGGAATTAGCGGAAGTTGTCCTCGCTAATCCCCTTTTTGTCGAGTATTCTGCTTTGCGGACTAATCTCCTAGACGGTTTAATCGAAGCGTTTGAGTATAATCAGTCTCAGGGTAACGGTTCCTTAAATGGCTTCGAGATCGGGCGAGTTTTCCGCTTAGAATCGGATAATATCAACGAATACGATGCGATTGCTGGTATTTTTGGCGGTGATTTCTTCCCGGCCGGACGTTGGCTGCGATCGGGTAAAGAGGTAGCCATGACTTGGTACGAAGCAAAAGGGATTTTAGAAGCAGTATTCGATCGCCTTTCGCTGACAGTAAGCTACGAAAAAGATGCCGAAGATGCGCGTTTTCATCCCGGACGAACAGCATCTTTATGGATTGGCAAACAACGCCTAGGTATATTCGGTCAACTACACCCGCAATTGCGTCAGCAAAAGGGATTAATTGAGGCAGTTTATGCCTTTGAAATCCAGTTCCCGATTCTGTTAGCAACTCTTAGCGATAGTGCCAAAATTACCCCGCGTTTACAGGTCTATTCTACCTATCCGGGGGCAGCGCGAGATATCGCCTTTTTTGTTTCTACAGATATACCCGTAGATAGATTGACAAAAACTATCAAAAATGCCGGGGGAACTCTTTTAGAAAAAGTCGAATTATTCGATCGCTATCAGGGGCAGAATGTGCCAGAAAATCATTGTAGTTTGGCCTTTAGTTTAGTCTATCGTGCCAGCGATCGAACTTTAACCGATGAAGATGTGGAACCCTTAATGACAAAAGTGCGAGAAGCTTTAGTTAAACAGTTCCAAGTTTCTTTAAGAAGTTAAATTCAGCGATCAATCATCAGTTATCAGACATCGACTTTATAAGTAGGTAGGCGTTAAAAATTATCAGATGCCCCCCTTATCAAGTAGGGCTGTTTCATTTAAATTAAGTACAGCTGATTTTGAGTCAATAAATTTGATCGAGGATTCTCAAGTTTATCTTTCTCTAACCAAAAGAGTTAGTCACAATAATTAATCTTTAATCTTCTGCCAATATTTATTATGAATAGATTGATAAAGCCTGTTTCCAAGCCACTAAAAGCCTATCTCTCTTGAAATTGTCTGAGAGTACATCCTGTTAATTTAGCTAATTTTTCTGCTTCTTACGTCGATAAAACTATCAGTTTTTCCCAACGTTCAGCTAACCACCTCTGTCCCTC
>NZ_JADBUZ010000068.1:0-24790 GCF_020245305.1 Microcystis sp. M20BS1
GAAAAACTTGATTAATAATGTACAGGATTAATTCTACTACAAAATTGGAAGGAGGGGGCAACCATCGATCCCTACCTCCCACACTCCGAGAATGATTATTATTCTTGAGAATGAATAGTTTATTTTTTGGAAGTCCCTTATCTGATCCTCACCCGGCCACGGCTGAACCCTCGTAGAAGTTGGACAAGGGGCAAAGTTTAATAGGGAATCACTGAATAGGCCGCCAGCTTGTTAGAGTATTGGGAGTAATTTTGAGCGAGCGATGATACTACAGCCTTTCCTTTCTTCCGCTTGGAGTCCTAATCTTACCCTGTTAGCCTCGGCAGCTACGGCCGAAACTGCCGATAGTGCCTTAGTTTTAGCCTGCGTGCTGCTGAGTTTGACCGTTATTTATTTCGCCTGTAAACTGGGGGGGGAAATATGCGTCCGATTCAACTTGCCTCCCGTGTTAGGAGAATTAGTCGGTGGCGTGATTATCGGAGTTTCTGCCCTAAAATTACTGGTTTTTCCAGAAGGAGGAGCGGGATTCGAGGATTCTCTCCTCATTCATTTCCTAGAATCCACCTCATCCCTCACCCCGGAGCAATCTCCCGCCGTTTTTAGTGCTGCCAGTGAGGTGATTTCCGTCCTCTCGGAATTGGGGGTAATTATCCTGCTGTTCGAGATTGGTTTAGAGTCAGACTTGCAGGAATTAATTCGCGTCGGTCCCCAGGCAGCTGCTGTGGCAGTGGTGGGGGTTGCGGTTCCCTTTTTGGTGGGTACTTTGGGTTTAATCTACATTTTCCATCTGGCCACCATTCCCGCTATTTTTGCCGGGGCAGCTTTAACCGCTACCAGTATCGGCATTACCGCCAAGGTTTTAGCAGAAATAGGGCAGTTATCGGCGAAAGAAGGTCAAATTATCATCGGTGCTGCGGTTCTCGATGATATTCTCGGTATTATCGTTCTCGCCGTCGTTGCTTCTTTGGTGAAGACCGGAGAAGTGCAAATTAGCAAAGTAATTTATCTAGTTATTAGTTCTAGCGCTTTTGTGGTGGGGGCGATCCTGATCGGTCGTTTTTTAAGCCCCTTTTATGTTCAATTAGTTAATAGCATGAAAACTAGGGGACAATTGCTCTTAGTTTCCCTAATTTTCGCCTTTATTCTTGCCTATATTGCCCAAGTTATCCAATTAGAAGCGATTCTCGGTTCCTTTGCTGCGGGCCTAGTCCTAGCAGAAACGGAAAAGCGATCGGAATTGGCAGAACAAGTGTTCCCGATCGCCGATTTATTTGTACCGATATTTTTCGTCTGTGTGGGGGCAAAAACCGATTTAAGTGTGCTTAATCCCGCTATTCCCAGCAATCGAGAAGGATTAGTCTTGGCCGCTTTCTTAATTGTCGTCGCTATTTTGGGTAAAGTGGTGACGGGGTTAGCCGTTTTCAGTAAGGAAAAACTCAATCGCTTGGCGATCGGAGTTGGCATGATTCCCCGGGGTGAAGTGGGTTTAGTCTTTGCTGGAGTCGGGGCTGCTAGTGGCGCTTTATCCCCCGCTACCGATGCGGCCATTATTATGATGGTGATCTTGACTACCTTTATCGCTCCGCCCCTGTTAAGGTTAGTATTTAAAGAACCCACCGCCAGTCCTCAATCAGTGAGCAGTGAGCAGTGACCAGTGACCAGTGGCAGTGTTAAGTTACCAGTAGCAGTGTTAAGTGGCACTAACAGTGCCGTCTTTTCATTGATAACAAGGGCCGAATCTAAATCCTAATTTGTTAAGCTAAAAGCTTTCATGGACTTAGTTTCTAACCTTATTTTTAGGTAGGAGAATTGCCAGATTCTTTTTTGGAGCCTCTTGCCTATTACCTTCAGAAGCTGATAACTGATCACTGATAACTGATGACTGATAACTGATAACTGATCACTGATCAGAAACATAGCAGACCATGCCAACGTCCCATAAGCTTGTTTTTATTGATAGTCATTCTCAGAGCATTAAGGGAGCTATGGATGGCAAAAAATCGACAAAATCGTCCATTTTTACCGAAAAAAGGTAATTGATAACCGAGCAACGGGAGCATCGATCGTGAGATTTCATTGGTTATTCCTAAGCGCATTAACTTGGTTGCTGGTGGCGGCCCCTGCTTGGGCAGGCAAGCTCGTCTTTTGGCGATTCGACACCAATGAGAATCGTCTGGTGTTCACCACCGACAATCGAGTGCAACCGCGAGCGCAAATGATCACTAACCCCACCAGGATCGTGATCGATCTGCCCGGGATCAAGTTAGGGCAACCCAATATTAACCGGCCCATTGGCAATATCGTCAGAAGTGTCCGTATCGGTCAATTTGATGCGGAAACTACCCGTTTAGTGATTGAATTAGCCCCCGGCTACACCGTCGATCCTCAACAGGTAAAAATTCGCGGAATTTCGCCCACCCAATGGACAGTGGAACTGCCAGAACCCCAACCGATTCGGGAGGAAACGCAACCCCCCGTTACCCCCGATCCCACACCTCCCCCCGATCGCGGTTCCACCCGTCCCACTCCCCCACCTCCAGTTAGCCAGACGGACAACAACGATGATTTTCAGGTCACTCGCAATGGTCTTTTTGTCCGTTTAGAGCAAAATGGTGATGATCGATCGATCCGCAGTCAACGCAGCCGGGACGGCAAAAAAATCGAATTTGAATTACCCGGGGCCACTTTACCCGGTAGTCTCGCCGGTCAAACTATCCCCGTCAATCGCTATGGGGTCGGTGATATTCAATTCAGTCAGACTGCCAATCAACGGGCCAAGATTTCCCTGAGCGTTAATAGAGATAGTCCCGATTGGCAAGCTCTCTATAGTCGTTTTGGTGGCTTGGTTTTACTGCCTAGGGGTGGTCTGAGTGCCGTGGATAATATCTCCTCACCTCCCCCCACTAGAGCGACCAATCCCAATCCTCGTCCCAATAATCCCCCCCCGAAAACTGCCAATAATCCCCCTTCTAGCAATCGTTTGGCGACGATCTCCTCGATCGATCTGGCGGGTAATAACGATCGCCTGTTAATTCGTGGGGATTCACCCCTGAAAGCTAACGGCAGTGTTAACCGGGATGGGGTCTATGAACTACGCATCGAAAATGCTAAGTTAGCCGAGTCTTTTCGCGGTCCGCGCTTTGGTCGCTCTAGTCCCATCTATCAATTACGGGTACGTCAGGAAAGTGTCAATAAGGTGCTGATTTTGGTACAGACCGCGGCAGGATTTCAATTCGGTCGCCTCAATCAGTCGGAAGGTCAAACCCTAGTCCTAGAATTGCTTTCCTCCCGCAATTCTGGCCCCGTTTCTCAGGTTCCTGACTCCACCACTATACCTGTCCCTTTACCCCCAGATACGGGGCAATTTAACCCACCGCCGCGCCCCTCTGACCCCACTCCTAATCCCCCCCAACAACGCAATGGCCGCTTTCTGGTGGTGATCGATCCGGGCCACGGTGGTAAGGATCCGGGGGCGATCGGAATTGGTGGCCTTCAGGAAAAAAACGTAATTCTGCCCATTTCCCTAGAAGTTACCCGCATTCTGCAACAACAGGGCATCGATGTGCGTCTAACTAGGGATAGCGACTTTTTTGTCACCCTGCAAGGTCGCACGGACCTGGCTAACCAGATCGATGCCGATCTATTTGTCAGTATCCATGCTAACTCTATGGGGAAAGCACGACCGGATGTCAACGGCCTAGAGGTGTACTACTTCGGTGATCGCCGTTTGTCGGACACCATCCATCGCAATATTGTCCGCAGTGTCGATATGCGCGATCGAGGGGTGCGTCGGGCCCGTTTCTATGTGCTGAGAACCTCGAAAATGCCCTCTACCCTCGTGGAAGTGGGTTTCGTTACTGGCGCTGAGGATGCTGCTAAATTAGCCAATGCCAACTTTCAACGACAAATGGCGGCGGCGATCGCAGGAGGGATTATTGAATATATTCAACGAAATCTCCGTTAATGATTAAATCATTGGAGCATTAGTTTACCAATCAAAAAATCCGTGTTTTAATATCATCAAATAAAGCTACTTTAGATCAGCGTTTTCCTCGATATCTATGAGAGAATCACAATTTAGTCCGATTGGTGTGTTTGATAGTGGTGTGGGTGGACTGACCGTTTTAAGGGAGTTGTATCGACAACTGCCCCAAGAATCGATTCTCTATTTTGCTGATACCGCTAGACTTCCCTACGGAACCCGTTCTAAAGGGGAAATTATCGAATTTGTCCGGGAAATTCTCACTTGGATGGGCGAGCACCGGGTGAAAATGGTGATTATGGCCTGTAATACCAGTTCCGCCTTGGCTTTAGAAGAAGTACGGGCCGAATTTAAAGATTTACCAATTTTGGGGGTAATTTTACCCGGTGCCAAAACTGCCGTTAAACAAGGAAAGCGCATAGGGGTGATTTCTACCCCGGCTACGGCTAAAAGTAATGCCTATAAACAAGCAATTCAAGAAATCGATCCTACTGCCCAAGTTTGGCAAATTCCTTGTCCTGAGTTTGTCCCTTTGATCGAGGCTAACCGCATTTTTGACCCCTATACCACACAAGTGGCTAGGGAATATCTTCAGCCTTTACTGGCGGAAAATATTGATACTCTGGTCTATGGTTGTACCCATTATCGTCATCTTTCCCCAGTTTTACGTCGTCTTTTACCTAGTTCCGTGCGCTTGGTAGATCCCGCCGCTGCCGTTGTCCGAGCGGCGGAAAAAGAACTAGAATTATTAGGTCTCAAAAATCCCGAAACATCCCTACCTACTAACTTCGCAGTTAGCGGTGATCCTGACACTTTTGCTCGTTTATCTCGTCAATGGCTAGGTTTTTCTCCTACGGTAGAAAAGGTTTATTTACCCGTCCCCGTTTTATAACCGTTAGCCTTTTCAGTGAGCAGTTATCAGTGAGCAGTTATCAGCTGCCTTTTGCCTGTCCTGATATGTATCCTATACTCAACGGATTTAGTATCAAAGGGTTGGGTGAGGTGCAATCGTCTTATTCTAGGACGGTGAGGAAGATTAACGTGAAGGGGCAGAAGGACAATATGATGGAGGTGACGATAGTACCAGAAACAACTGACCAGTAACTAACATTGCGTTTAGCTGTAGCAGGTTCACAAGACATAAATATGAATTTTTGTAATAGCCAAGGCAGATTTGAAATTTCCCGATAAAGGATAGCGCTTTTCACGTTACTGAGGTATCGACAAGTTTTGCCAACAAAGGGTTTAAGCTCCTTGCCCATACCTCATTCTGATGAAAACTGCTATAGTCGAGAAGATAAGTACCTAAGCAAAATTAATTACACATTTCGATCAAGCTTTTGCCTCTTGCCTCTTGCCTGTCTTCACTAGGAAATTTATTTTGCATGACTACTTACTACAACCTACATTCCGCACTTCAATTTGTAGCATAAAAGAATTTGCGTCGAAACATCACTAGACTTAAGCTGAGGACAAATTCCCACTCTACAAGCTAAAAATAGCCTCCTTGTAGCCGATAACTGACGGCTACAAGCTTAAATTATTGTAAATCCTGATATTTGAATAACCCCATAAATTTTGATTTGCGTCCGTGTTCCTTAATTAAACTTTCCCGATAAGTTTGCCATTCTTCCCGTCTTCCCGACATATAAAAGGCATTACGAGCTTTTTTCAGCCATTTAATCGCTTCTTCGTAGCGATCTGCCTTTTTTTCGTCCAGTATCTTTTCCGCAGGAGGACGAGCGTGATCGATCACCCAGTCAGGATCGACGGTAGCAGCCGCATCCATTATCCGCCAAATTAGGTGAGACTGCACATAGGAATTATCAGAAACGACTTTAATTGCATCTCTAACTAAATTTTCGTGGAGAAATATATCGATTTTAGCCTCTGTGGAACGTCCACCGCTAAACTCGCGCAAGTAATCTAACAAGTCTAGTTTTAAATCGGGCCAATCTTCCCCCGCTAAAGACTCAATTTTTTGGTAATGGGAAAAGGAAGGTTGGTCTTGAAATGCCTTAATTCTAGCAGCTAAAGCTGTATCTATATCCCCTAAAGATTGCGCTAGTTCACTTGTCCAGAGAGCTAATTGATAATAATAATTACCTGGGAAATTTAGACCACCCCTGGCAATTATGAGAGCGGATTCTGGTGCGGATTCATCGCGTAAAGCTTTGGCAAAAAAGAAGGCTTCATCGTTTTTAGTTATCATATTTTTTGCCGCTGCCATCGCTTCCTCAATGCGATCAAGATAGACTAACTTAGTTAGGTATTCTACCACTTGTCCTGAAGCTAAAGCTAGATTCAAATACTCCTGATCTTTTTCCTGTTGCTCGAAAATTTCTAAGCGAATAGAAGTTAATGCTTGGGCATAATAGGGGATATTTCCTGACCACATTTCTGAAAAATTAGCCGATTCTCCCCGTAAAATCTTCTCTAAAACTGGATCGTCCCATCCCTGTTGTAAGGCTGCTAAACTCATCTCAAAATCGGCACTCCATTCATGCTGCCATTGCTCGATTTTTTCCCTTAAATCTTGCTTTTCTTGGGGATTAAATTCTTTGCTTAAAATTGCTGCCGTTAGAACTCGATCGATTCTAGCACTTAAATCATCATTAACAGCACCGTAATCTTCTAAATCATCCCATTCCTCGATACAGGCGCTAATAATTGCTTCTAAAATAGCGATCGCATTATCTGGTTCTCCCTTTTGATAATAATCTTTGGCCTCATCCACTAGGGCATAAATTTCATTAGAAATTGGATCTTCTTCGTAGTAATCTTCCTCGATCGCTCGTAGGGATTGCCGCAGTTCATTACGGACAGTATTACGATAAGCTTTGACATTAACAGTTATCTTCCCTACCGCTTTATTAAGTGGGGTAGCTGGCACTAAAAACTTATCAATTGTCTCGATAACTTCTGGGTGTTTAGCCACTAAATGATTAAGCAATTTTCTTAATTTACTTTCATCGATCGGTGTCAATAACTCCTCTAGAGAGGCTTTTTTAATAATTAATTCTGGTTGACGAGAACAGGTTAATAAAACCGCCACAATATGCTTACACCAACCCTCATAATCGTAGGGACAGGAACAGGAGACATTCTCAAGATTTTCTTGGTTAAAATCTATGGCAACTCGATAGGGTTTAACCTCACTACCACTCACTAAAGCTTGTAGATTTTGCCCCCGTTGCCAAAGAGAAATAACTGCACCGCTATCGTAATAATATTGACCGCGCTGATAGGAAGCATTGGTGCTATTTTGCCGGATAATCTTTTCATTGATAGGAGGAATAGTCATAGTCAGAAAAGGAGAGGATTGGGTGATAGAATCTTGTCTGTGGCCAGAAAACTGCCAGTAGGGAGCCAGACCACTGCATCAGCAACCGAGTTAACTTATCTACAGTTTAGCCTAAATGTGCTATAGTGAAGACGCTATGGAAATTAAAAATATTCCTCTGTCCCAAATTCGTCGTCCTTTACCGCGACAAACCGATCCCGAAAAAGTTAATCAGTTGATGCAATCGATCGCTGAGGAGGGATTACGAGAACCGATCGATGTTTTGGAGGTGGATGGTAACTACTACGGGTTTTCTGGTTGCCATCGCTTTGCAGCTCATCAGCGTCTCGGTAAAGAAACAATTCTCTGTCGAGTTCGTCGCGCTCCTAAATCCGTTTTAGCTAAACACATCGCTTAAGCTGAGAAGTCCCATGAATGAGTCCTTATATAAATATCATCGGCAAAAATTAGAGCAGTTAATGGCAGAAATTGGCTGTCAAAATCTGGAAGAATTGAGTCAGTTATCGGGTCTATCTTCTTGGCAATTGCAGAGAGTTTGCCATGGTTTAATCGCTAAATTATCCTCTGAATCTTTGGTGAAATTAGCTAATGGGCTGCAGCTGCCAGTTAGCGATCTTCTTGCTCATTTTCAAATCCCGACGATGGGGCCAGAGGATCATTCAGGGGAATTAAAAATTCTCGAACAAGAGTATCAAAATTTACAGCAAAAATTAGACCAGCAAAAAGAAGAATTAGCCGCAGAATTTCAACGTCAAAGCATCGAAGCGATCGAATCTTGGTTAGTTCAATGGCCCACGGCCGAGGCCGTTGCCCGCAAAAATCCCGACCTAGCAGCCGTCAAAATCCTCTCCCTAGTTAAACCGATTATGCAGTTACTGGAGCGCTGGGGAGTGCAACCAATTGACAGTGTCGGTGATCATGTTGGTTATGATCCGCAAATCCATCAATTGATCGATGGTCAAGCGGAAACAGGTACACCTGTTCTAGTGCGTTATCGGGGCTATCGTCATGGGGAAAAACTACTTTATCGTGCTAAAGTGAGTTTAATTAAAGTAGAAATGCCAGAAATTCAACCAGTAGAAACAGAAAATGTCACCGCTTAAAGTGATAATTCTTGCAGAGCTTTAGTGCTGTGAAAAATTCCCCCGTGGTCTGCTTTTATCGAAAAAATCTAGTCTAAAACCTCGCCTTAAGACGAAAAGTTTTTGGAGCGGGGCATAAATCCCCATTACAAAACTAATGGCGGCTTGATAACCGCCCCCTGAACGGTTAAAATGAGATTATGAGTGATTCGGAGAAAAAAATATGTCAACGCCCTATGATAACTGTTTTGAACACATTACTGATCCTGTCCAACGAAATTCTGTTCGCCAGCAATGGTTACAGATCGTTGACGGAGGTTTATCTGTTGCCGATGTTAGGATACTACTATTAGCGACGCTTAAGCGAAACCCAACTACACTAATGTCGTTAAGAATGTTGGGTTTCTAACTGGGATTGGTGCGTTACGCTAACGAAGAGCGCACCCTACAAGCTACACTCGAATTTTGTAGGTAATCCAATGATGATTAGACCTCTTGCAAAAGTCTTAAGTCGATCCTTGTACAGCAACATTTTTGAAGATTATCAACTACTAATAAATAATTAACTGAAAGTCCCTCCCATTATTGTTTCTATCGTTTGTTTTCGGATTTATGCAAGAGGTCTATTATGTTCATCAAAATTTCACAATTAATTGCAATTGGTTTACTGTTGTTAGTAGGCTGTTCCGCAGAACCTAGCAATAAAAATGAATCGGATTCTAAAAATACGGGTGTAGTCGAGTCTGATATATCTGGTTGTTGGGAAAGAAGCCAATTTACAAGTTATGCTAACGGTGGTTCTTCCTATTGGAAAGAAACGTACAAACTGGAACCAGGAGGTAGTTATAGTAGAGAGAGTGTCGTTAAGATCACTCCGGTTGTAATCAGACCTGTTGAACCACATTACTCCTCTGGTGAATGGATTATTGATGACGGATACGTTGTGATTCAATGGAAGGATGGAAGTAAAGTAACACTGAAGGTAATATCAAAATATGAATTAATTCAAGTAGGAGACTCTATTGCTTTCAGAAGATGTTAAGTAGCCAATCTAGTAGTGACTGTCTTGATTGTCAAGGGGTAATTCAAAAAAACTCAAGCAGTTTCCGTAAAACTCAAAATCTCAAGCTGGAAAAAAGCGCAGCAAAAGCTAAGCTGCTCAGGTTAAACCAAAGCAAGCGCAACCCTTTATTAGAGATAACAAAGATCGTGAATCTCTAGGAACAAGGTTGCAAATTGTCAGCAAGCTGCCAAGGCTGATTTTGGCGAACCATTGCATTAAGAATGACTAAGATTTTTCGCACACAAGCAGTCAGAGCCAGTTTTTTTGATTTACCGCGTCCAACTAAGCGATTGATTAAGGCTCCGGGTAAACCCGCTGCTTGTAATTGAATCACCAGTTCAGTTTCTAAACCTCCTGTCGCTTCCAGAACGATGAGGATGAGGTTGAGCGTGTAAGATTTTAGGGTCTCGATCAGTTTAGATATGTCCTCCTTTGTGTTAGCAACTTTCATCGCCTTACCGAGCGGACGGAGGTAAACATCTAGGGTCGCTTTACTAATGTCAATGCCTACCCATTGAGAGATATTTTCCATGATTAAACCTGAGAAATTGGCGGGATTAATGGTTCTTTTCGAGAGCATCCCCTTGATTTTACTCATCCTTGCTCGATACGGTCTGTTAGCTTAACAATTGATTGTTTTTGCGACGACCCCGGCGACTGTTCGAGTTTTGTCAGGGAGATTATTGACTCTTGCTACGAAGCGGTCTTTTCCGACCAAGGTTGGGACGGTCTACCACTTCTCTCAATATACAAGGTTGGGCTTCGGCCGTGAGCTCAGCGTTCGACCGAGCGTTCGTGTTAGTGAGCGTGAGCCTGTCGAACTACTGAGCTCACGCCGAAGTCTCACGCCGAAGTCTCACACCGAGGTCCGAACGGTTGAAGCATGAAACCCAACTCGCGGTTTTAGGGTTTTACCGATTTCGTTGAGGAGAGTTTCGAGAGTGCCGTAGTAGGAGGTTTCTTTTACTGCTGCTTGGGAGGAGTGGATTTCGTGCAGGTTGCGAAAATAATTGACGAGGGGATTCATGAGTAATAAAGTAATAGGAAAAAATTAACTTCTTGGTTAGGATAGGCAAAAGGCAAAAGTATGTGTAATTAATTGTGTCTAGCTACTTAAAAAGTGTAGTCTAGATAGGGTTGGCCGAAAAAGTTTTTTGTGGGGACAGATTGTGGGGTGTCGGTCGTCGATACCAAATTAGGTTACACTTCATCTTAAGAAAGGCTGTCACCAGCGATGGTATATTTTGGCCATAGTATAGCTCGCTAGTTTAGATTTGTTCAATTGGAGAAATAAGATTAGATAAAATTTCGTTCCATTTTAATTTATGAATAGTTTGTAATTCCGAATCTATTTCAATCAGATGGGAATAGCTATTGACAAATTCTTCTGGAGATGATATCAGTCTCAGATAATATTTAATTGTCGGTATAATACCATTGGTAATTATTTGACAACCATGATTGTTTTTGATAGTTTGAATCTCAGACATGATTAACTCCACTTCTGTGGGTTTAACATCAAACGATGATAGGATATAATATCTTCTCGGATTAAATTTAATAATTTTATCTTTGGCAATTCGGAGAATTTGTAAATCAATGTACTTACCATGCTTAATTTCAATAACTTCTACTAATTGTTTATTTTTATCAAAAATCTCAATATCTCCTGCACTACCAGAAGTTAGATCAGAAGCTGTGTGACTGCCTAGAGGTTTTAATGTGCAGGATTTGTATCTTTCTACTTCTATAATTAACCTTTGATAAATTGCATATAGTGCTAAAACAGGTAACTTGGAAGCTCCGCGAGTTTGATAATTGAAACTAAAATGATTTTCTAGGCAACTGCTCAAAGTGTTGATATCAAAAGGTTCAGGATTATCTATCTTCAAAATTTTAATCTTTTGAGTCTGGATAATCTGATTAACTTGATGAAGTAAAAGCCTTAAAATAACTTCAGCTTGTTGAGGATTAGTTTCAATAAAATCAATTAAACCCAGAAAAGCATCTTTGGTTTTTTGATTACTAATTTTACCTTGATAATCTAAAGTATAGGGAAAGGGTTGTTCTAAAGAACGAGTTAGCCAGCCACTTTCTGCCATAGCTGGTAATCCCAATTGTTTCAAGGTGGGAGTAATATACTGAGTATCAATAGTTCTTCCTGAAAATCCTCCAGGTAAATTAGTTTGATGGTATCTAATATCTTGATTAGGATAGAGAATTTTATGAACTAATAAAGTTATTAAAACCGTATAAACTCCTTTTTCTTTTGAGCAATTAGTAGCAATTTGTTGGATATAGTTTTGATAGAGTTGAGGGGGCAGTGGTTGCCGATCATCTAAATTTAAGGATTGGTCATAAATGTCTAATAACTTTTCTTTATGGTTCATAAAATCTAATCCGATAATTTCCAATTGAATATTCTGACGAGAAAAAGAAAACTCCTTTAAGGATACTCTAGAATTGTTTTCAAAAATATGTTTCTTAATGGCAATAGCCAACTCTTGAATCATGGGAATACAAACCGAATTACCCACCTGTTTATAAGACTCAGCTAAGTTAGGATGAATTTGAAAGCTATCGGGGAACTTCATCAGTCGATAGCATTCTTGGATAGTTAATTTACGCACCTGATCTTGTTCGGGTATATAAATAAAAAAACGTCCAGATGTTTCCTGAGATGGTATAGTAGGATGTACTCCATCGATCGAATAAATTCGGTTAGGTTGATGATGAACCCGGGATAAATGTTCTGTATTTGGTCTGATACCTTTTTTCCAGATAGTTTTATTGCGATAACCGACAAAAATTAATCCTGATGGTTGTAAGGTAGGATTATCAATGAGAGTATATTCTTTTTTATCTAAGTATTCAAAATTGCCTTGAGGAGACAGAAAATCGCGTAACTTAGGTATTGGTGAAGTATATTTTAATGAGTTGAAATTAAATTTTTTATTTTGGGTAGCAATAATAATAATTCTTTCTCGATTTTGCGGCACACCAAAATTCTTGGCATTTAAGAGCTTATAATCAACTAAATAACCCAGTTCTTCCAAAGAATGCAAAATAATATCTAAGTTTTTGCCTTTGTCGAGGTGAATTAGGTGTTTAACATTTTCCAGAAGAATTATTTTCGGCTTTTTTAATTCTACTATTTCGCAGATGTGAAAAAATAGAGTTCCCCTTGTATCTCTAAATCCAGCTCGTTTTCCAGAAATGCTAAAGGGTTGACAGGGAAATCCTGCTGTCAACACTTCAAAATCAGGGAGGTCGTGGATAGCAATTTTTCTAATATCTTGATCGGGAATTTCTTGAAAATTATTGAAATATACTTTTTGACAGTTTTCGTCTATTTCACAAGAATATACACAGTCATAACCAACGCTCTCGAAAGCTAATCTAAATCCTCCAATACCAGCAAAAAGATCGATAAATCTGAGTTTTTCGTTTGTCATTGCCAAATTATGACATCAAAGATAGCCAAAGTGAATATATCCTAAATTTTAGCAAATGTTCCGACTTATGCAGCGATAAAAACTGTAGTCTAAATAATTAAGGTTAATATGTCCCCATATAATCAATTTGGAGATACTAGATTAGGCATAATTGAGTAAAAACTCGCACAATTTCGGTTTCAGACTTCTGCGGCTTTTTCTTGCTCAATCTCGGTCTCCAATTCTTGACGTAATTCTTCTAGAGAAGTGGTGGCAGCTGTCTGAGATAATCTTTCTTGTGACCAATTTAAGGACTGAAAAAGTCGTTGAGCGTTAGCTGGAGAGCGCAAAAGATAAACTTCAGCAGCAATCAAGGCCACATCATGATGACCCTGACGTTGGACAATAACGATCGAGTTTCCCAGTTCTACTTGTTCTAAAACCTGAAGAAAATGTTCCTGTGCTTGGGTATAGCTAGTATAGGTGGTGGGGATGGGCAGCATGGCCATTAATCAACTCCGCAGTCAAAAAATTAATCAATGGGTGCGTTAACCAAGAGTAACGCACCCCGAGGAAATTACACCGAAGTTAAGGTTTTCTCCGCGCTAATTTGCGCTTCGGGACTATCCGCTTCCGAGGGAGGGACCACTTGCCAGAATTGACCGAGATAGCTATCCCAATTAGCTAAAATTAACTTACCTTTGGGGCTATTAGTGCGTTCTACATGGGCCTCAATTAAAGATTTTAACTGTTCCGCACCGGCAGCCGTGGCAACCCGTTGAATCTTGACAATTTCGGGGTTAAGTTTCTCCGGTAGGGACGGATCAAGAATATAAGCTAATCCTCCCGTCATCCCGGCGCCGACGTTGCGACCGACGGAACCAAGCACGACAATTACCCCACCGGTCATATATTCACAGAGGTGATCCCCGGCCCCTTCGATAACCGCTTTCGCAGTGGAATTGCGGACAGCAAAGCGTTCACCAGCGCGACCATTAGCGTATAATACCCCACCGGTGGCCCCGTAGAGACAGGTATTACCGATAATAGCGTTATCTTCAGGCTGATAATTGGCGTTTTGGGGAGGTAAGATGACAATTTCGCCGCCGTAGATGCCTTTACCCACATAATCGTTAGCTTCTCCCTCTAAATGGAGATTGACACCGGGTAAATTAAATGCTCCGAAACTTTGACCGGCCGCACCCTGGAAATTGAGCTTAATTTCGCCTTCAAAGCCGTCATTCCCGTATTTTTGGGCAATTACCCCCGCAATTCTCGCCCCGACGGAGCGATCGGTATTGACAATCCTGTAGGTTTTGCTGACGGTTCCCTGTTGCTCGATCGCCTGTTTAATCTCGCTATCGGCTAGAATATCGTCATCGAGGACAGCACCGTTACTATGTACTTCCTCGTGCTGCAACCAAGAGCGATCGCTACGGCCATCGGGTAAATTCAACAAACAATCGAGATTGAGGGATTCTGTCTTAGTTAAACGAGCATCGGAGCGCACTTTTAACAGATCTGCCCGGCCAATCACCTCATTTAAACTGTGATAGCCTAATTTCGCTAATAATTGCCGCGTTTCCTCGGCCACCAAAGTAAAGAAATTGACCACATGAGCGGGAATTCCTGGAAAACGAGCTCGCAGACGTTCCTGCTGGGTAGCGACTCCCACAGGGCAATTATTCGTGTGACAGACGCGGGCCATGATGCACCCCTCGGCAATCATGGAAATGGAACCAAAACCGAATTCCTCCGCACCCATCAGAGCAGCCATGAGGATATCCCAACCGGTTTTCAGTCCTCCATCTGCACGCAAAATCACCCGATGACGCAGTTGATTTTCCATTAACATCCGATGCACTTCCGTCACTCCCAATTCCCAGGGACTACCCGCGTGTTTGATCGAACTTAGGGGTGATGCACCTGTACCACCATCGTGACCGGAAATCTGGATAATATCAGCGTTAGCTTTGGCAACTCCGGCCGCAATTGTGCCGATACCGATCTCGGCCACTAATTTGACGGAAACTTTGGCCCGGGGGTTAATTTGGTGTAAATCGTAGATTAATTGTGCTAAATCTTCGATCGAGTAGATATCGTGGTGAGGAGGGGGAGAAATCAAAGTTACTCCCGGTTTCGATCGCCGTAACATGGCAATATAGGAACTGACTTTTTTCCCGGGTAATTGACCTCCTTCTCCCGGTTTTGCTCCCTGGGCCATTTTAATCTCTAGCTGTTTTCCACTCATTAAGTATTCGGGAGTGACTCCAAAACGACCCGAAGCTATCTGTTTAATGGCAGAATTAGCCGTATCACCGTTTTTTAAGCCGTTTAGATGGGGCATAGTCACGGAATGTCCTTCTACATCCACATCGTTTAAGCTGGTGTAACGGATCGGATCTTCTCCCCCTTCTCCGGAATTGGACTTACCTCCGATGCGATTCATGGCGATCGCTAGGGTTTCGTGTGCTTCCCGGCCCAAGGCACCGAGGGACATTCCCCCTGTGCAGAAGCGTTGCAGGATACTTTCGATCGATTCTACTTCTTCGATGGCAATTGAAGCTCGATCGCTGTTAAATTCTAATAGATCGCGCAATGCAGTAACGGGTCTTTGCTGCAATATTTGACGATAGGTTTCGTAATGGTCGTATCCTTCACCTTGGGAGTGAGCGGCCACGGCTTTATGGAGTGCTTTCGCCATTTCCGGGGAATTCATGTGGTATTCTCCCCCTGGACGGTAGTTGACAAAACCGTAGTTTTCTAGTTTTTTAGCGGTAAGATTGGGGAAAGCTTTACTGTGGAATGCGATCGCTTCTTGGGCCACTTCCGCAATGCTTAAACCCCCGACGCGACTGGTAGTACCGTTAAAAGCTAGTTTAACTAAATCTGCCGATAATCCGATCGCCTCGAAAATTTGCGCCCCATGGTAGGAAGATAGGAGAGAAATACCCATTTTCGAGAGGATTTTCAGTAATCCTGCTTCTACGGATTTGCGGTAATTAATTAGGGCTTTTTCGAGGCTAATAGCTTCTAATTTGCCGTTTTCCATCAATTTCTGAGTTTTTGGCTCGATCCACCACTGGGCGATCGTTTCTAGGGCCAGATAGGGACAGACTGCGGAAGCGCCATAACCAATTAGACAAGCGAAGTGATGGGTACTCCAACATTGGGCCGTGTCGATAACGATCGAAGCTTTTAAACGCAAGTGTGAGCGAATCAGGTGATGATGGACGGCACCAACAGCTAATAAGGGGGGAATATAGCTAGTTTTTTCGTCAATAGGAGCAGTTCTGTCACTGAGAATTAAAATTTCTGCTCCCGATGCTACTTTCTTGGCGGCCTCAGCGCACAAATTAGCGATCGCGGTTTCTAATCCCTGCGGTCCGGTGGTCAGATCATAAAGGGTAGAAAGTTCGGCTGTTTTGTAGCTAGAGGTTTTAACTTTGACTAATTCCGCATTATTGAGCAGAGGAGAGTCTAATTTCAGTAAATGTGCGTCATCAACCCCTAATTTAAGGATATTGCCCCGTCGTCCTAGATACATAGTCAAGGACATGACTAAACTTTCGCGTAAAGGATCGATGGGGGGGTTAGTAACTTGGGCAAAACGTTGTTTAAAGTAATCGTAGAGAAGATGGGGTTTACTGGAGAGGACTGCTAGGGGAGTGTCATCACCCATACAGAAAGTCGGTTCTTTTCCCTGTTCTGCCATGGGGACGATAATCATATCCACATCTTCGGCAGTATAACCGAAAGCGGTTTGCAGGGGAAGGAGATTACTAGGGGTGGGAATGTCTATCGCTGTTTCTTTGTCAATCAAGGTGCGTTGGGATTTCACCCATGCACCGTAGGGATTAGAGCGGGCAATTTCCTGTTTAATCGGCCAATTACGCTTAATTTCGCCTTTTTCTAGGTCAACTGCGATCATTTGACCAGGGCCGAGACGACCTTTTTCCATAATGGTGGTTTCATCGAGGGGAATAGTTCCCGCTTCCGAGGAAACGACGATATAACCGTTGTTAGTAATGCTATAACGGGCCGGTCGCAAACCGTTGCGATCTAAACAAGCGCCGACGATTCCCCCGTCACTGAAGACCAGTAAAGCCGGACCGTCCCAGGGTTCCTGTAAACCGCTATAGTATTCGTAGAAGTCGATAATTTCGGGATAATTCTGTAAATCCGGCTGATTATTGTAGGCCTCCGGCACTAGGATCATAGCCGCTTCTAGGGGACTGCGACCGGTTCTCACCAATAATTCTAGGGCGCTATCGAGGTTATAGGAGTCGCTGTTAGCGGGGTTAACAATGGGGGTCAGGGATTGTAATTCTTCGTGGGTCCAACCTTGGGTTTCTAAAGCGGGTTCCCGGGCCGACATCCAGTTAATATTGCCCAAAAGGGTGTTAATTTCGCCGTTATGACCCAATAAGCGCATCGGTTGAGCGAGAGGCCATTTCGGTTGGGTATTGGTGCTAAAACGTCGGTGATAAATGGCAAATTGACTGCTATAGGCGGGATTTTGCAGGTCTAGATAGAATTCTCGCAGGATTTCGCCCCGTACCATCCCTTTATAGACAATGGTGCGACAGGAAAAGGAACAGAAATAGAAATCATCGGCCAGTTGCTTACCGACTTCAGAACGGGCAATATAGAGTAGGCGATCGAATTGAGAACCAGCTAAATCGGGGGAAGTAACCAGAATTTGCTCGACGTAGGGTTGATTTTCCCTTGCTTGTCTTCCGAGGACTTCGGGACGGACGGGAACAGTGCGCCAACCTAAAATCTTAATATTATATTTATTGACAATTTCTTCGATATGTGCTTTAGCCTCGGCTCGTTCTTGGGCCGCTTGGGGAAGAAAGACCATACCCACCCCTAGTCGCTCAGATTCTGGCATATTTAAGCCATTTTCGGCGAACCAAGGAGCGAGGACATCTCTGGGGATAGCGGTCATCATACCAGAACCGTCCCCGGAATCCTGATCGGCGCTGCAGCCTCCCCGGTGTTCCAAACAACCTAAGGCTAAAAGGGCCTGTTCAATTAGTTGATGGCTGCCGGAACCGCGCACATCGGCAATAAAACCGACTCCGCAAGCGTCCCGTTCCTCTACGAGCCATGGGGGACCCCAATAGGGATCGATTTGGTGTATATTGTCGGTTTTTAGGTTATTTTGTTGCGCCATAGAAGTTATCCTTAGGGTCGTTGTCTAGAAGGGTGGGATAGTTGGTCTGCTGAAAGGGTCAATCTAGAATAGAATTTTTTTTGATCTTGCCGTTTCGATTGTCGCTGATTTTTCCTAATTTTTGCCTGTTGCCGTCTTTATCTTGGCCGGTCTGAGGAATCACAGGTGATCTACCATGATATAGTAGCTCTCAGGAATTGTCATCGAAAATCCCCTGGATGGGGTGAAACATCCTGTTAGGTGCTTATTTTGACAGAATATTGTCTGATTATAAATATTATTGGAGCAATGGGGTCAAATTCAGGACAAGACTTTAGCTAAAGAGGCAGGTAAATCGGCTAATTTTTCTACCACTGTCACCCCAGCTTCTTGAAAATGACGTAAGCTATCTTTTCTGGTATTCTTAGCGGCAACAGAGTAGGAAAGTTGGTTAGAAATAATTGTTTCTGTATCGCCGAAATTGGTTTCAATCGCTGCATTTAACCCGACAAGATAGGCAATCACTGGTTTTTCAATTGCCGAGGCAATATATTTGGCTGCCTCGATTTCGGCCTTTCCCCCCACCTGACTGACGAGGAGAATTGCCTCGGTATTGTCATCTTCCTCAAAAACCTGCAACCATTGGGACAAATTGGAGCCAATAATGCCGTCAGTCCCCAAATTTACCGCCATAGATTCACCATACCCGGCTGCTGTTAAAGTTTTCGCCACTTCATCCCCTATGCGATCGCCGCGGGTGATCAGACCGATTGTCCCCGATTGATAAAAATTCGGTTCACAAATACCCAACCAAAGATAATTGGGAATAATCACACCCTGGCTGCCGGGACCGAGAATTAATGTTCCGGTGGTACTAGCTATCTTTAATAATTCCACCAGATCCAAGGGGGGAACTCCGGGGGTGACGATAATTAATTGGGGGATGGCTGCTGCGATCGCTTCTAAGGCCGCATCTAGGACTTGATTGGGGGGGACTAAAATTAAACTGGTCTTGATTTCTCCGGCTTCAGCAACGGCCTCAGCCACTAGATCAAACACTGGTATCTCTGCGATTATCTCACCACCGTGGCCACTAGCCACCCCCGCTACTAAACAGGTTCCCTGGGTTTTCAATCTTGCCGCATAATATTTGCCTAGGGGTCGATCGATCCCTTGCATAATTATCTGATCTTTATCTGTCCATTTCATATATTAAGTGTTGGGAGTTGTTTCAGTTATCAGTAAACAGTAAACAGTGATCAGTAAACAGTAATCAGTGAACAGTAATCCGCTTCTGAAGGCAAGAGTCAAAGGTTTTAGATTCGTCCCTTGTGAACTGAAAACTCACATCTGATAACTGATAACTGATCACTGATTCTAGGCTAATTTAATGGCTGCAGTGACTACCTCTTCTAAAGACTCTAACCAATGAAAGTTAACATCAGCTAAACTCTGACTGAGATCGATCGCTTTGCTGTCAGCTAGGACGCGAAAAATTATTTGTGGTAGGGTGGGATTGAGAAAAGATCGGGGTTCCAAGGTTTGTCTTTCCTGTCGGGTGGCCCGGATCATTCGTTCACCACTGCCCCGGCTGGGTGATAATGGGCTATAACTGCGGTAGTAATTGCTAATAGTCTCGATCGCTTTTTGGCCAAAGTCGGGATAACTGACAATATCAACGATAACCACTTTTAAATCGGCCAATAGTTGGAATTGTTGCAGACCGGCCTCTATTTGCTCGTTTAATTGCTCTAATTCTAGTCTTTCCTCCAGTATAAGCCAGGCTGCTAGTTTTGCCCCTTTGCCTGCCAAGGCATCCCAGACAGTGGACATCAAACCCTGGCCATTACTGATCACGGCTATTTGGCCAGTTTGATCAATTATCGACCAAGGGGATTGTAATTGGGGTGGGGTCAGGGCCAGAAGATCGAGATGTCTAGCTAAAGCGGCATCATTAACACTTATTTTGCCATCTAGGGCCATCACTTCCCCAGCTTCGTTGATACCCAAGGGATTAATCTCGATAATATCGAGATCTTTGCTGACAAAGAGACTATACATTTTTTCGAGAATTTGACTGATAGACTCGATCAAAGACCCTCTTAAACCCATAGATACGGCTAATTGCCGACAGAGATAGGGGGAAAATCTCTCTTCAATGACCACTTTTTGCATGGTTGCCAGTAAACTGTCCACATCCATCCCCCCTTGACTCGCACCGAGTAAAACCGGTCTTTGCAGATGATAATCGAGTAAAATGGCTAAAAATATCTCCTGTTGCGGATTATACCTGGCTTCTGCTAGGATTACCTCTGGATATTCTCCGGCGATCGGTAAATGAAAGATAGCATGGGCAGCCGCGATCGCATCAATGGTATTAGCGACAAATTTTACTCCTCCTGCTTTTCCCCGTCCTCCCGCTCGTACCTGGGACTTTAGCACGACCGGATAGGGAATGTTTAATCTTTTTAGTCCCCCCGGTTCGTGGATTGGTTGGGAAGGTAAAATGGGGATGCCGACTTGAGCAAATATTTCCTTGGCTTGGTATTCGAGTAAATCCATAATTGATTAGTTGATAAAGTGGCGGTTCTCTCTTTGCTCGTTTCGGTAGCTTGGGGACTATTAACTATCATAAGTTTGTGCAGTACCACAATGATAACAATAAGGTAAATTTTTATAAGTTAACTCATGGCAATGATGACATTCTACATATTGATAATAACCGCAATGGGGACAATGAGCATCTTGATTTTTAATCGTTTTAGCGCAGTTAATACATTGTGATTTTTGTACTCGTTTTGCTGCTTGAGACTTGGTATTAAAAACAAACTTTTGCAAAAATTTAATAACAGCAAAACCGAACAAAGGGATTAACAGAATATAAACATATTGAACTAAAAATACTAAACCTCCAAAGATAGAACCGATAATATCAAAAATGAATTGTGCAATAATACCAATTTGCAAAAATTCAAAAGCTTTGAAAATTAAAGGAATGAAGAAAATAACTAATAAATGCCAACTAATTAACGCTATTAAACCATAGCCGCGACTTTGGGCATACTGATTCACTAATAACGCAATAATTATTAATGGTGCTAAAAATAAAACCTGAAAACCTAATTGAATGCTAGGATACCAAAAAGACGCATTTTTATAACCAGCTTCCACATCATTAAATTTACTTTCATTTCTCATGAAAGCAAGTAAATTTTGACTCGATGGTTTTTGTAGTAGTTCATTTTTTAGCTTAACAATTTCTTCTTTGATTTTTGATATTTTTTTATTATTTTCCTCTAGTTTCTGTTTTGCCTCTTCCGCTTTTACCCAGTTTATCGAATTGTTGGCAGACTGTCCAGCAATTTTCTCTAATAGGGTAGAATCATATTGACTTCTAATAATTCTATTATTATTTTCTAGTATATTAATATTATCTTGTTTTGTTTGTATTTTACTTAATAAAGTTTTATTTTCTTTATTATTTAACTTATTTTTAATATCAGCATATTGCAAACAAATTGGAGAAACTTTACCTAAATGTCCTATTTCTTCATCTTGATAATTATTTTTATAATCAACTAAAAAAGTTGTAATTAAATCATAATCTCTATCTGGACTATTATTTTTCTTGTAACTTTGCCATGCGCTGTAACAAGGATATACTTGTTGGGGGCTTAAATGCCACCTACTAATATCATCTAATCCTGTAAAAACATTAACTAAGATGAAAATATCAACAATTATTATTACCAATAAACTTACTTTATTTAATGGTTTATCATTAATCCTTCTTGATCTCCTGAAAAACTGATTCCACAAATTATTAAGTTTAGTAAACATAATCTACTCCTAAGTACAGGACAAAAAAGATGATATTTGGAAACTTCCCGCGCTCTCCCCTATGAAGATTATTTTAGCAACAGCATCCGGTTCGCGGGTGATGGGGGAGAATATTTTTGGCTTACTCGATCGCAAAACTTAAAGTTAATTGTGTCATTATGGGGTTAGAGGCGAGACTTTTTTAGCTACCCACCTCTGTGAGTCTAGCAATCTTTCACTCTCTCTATTTCTATCTTTAGTTGGCTTATTTCTCATCTTTCTGAGGTAGGGTGGCCGATGTGTGATTTGGCTCATAGGCATTGGGGGTGGTTCGGGTTTATGAGCAAGGTTATCTACAAGAGGAGCTTATGGATAAATTTATTGGTTTGAGTATGCTGATTTTTGGGTTTGTAATGATGGCCTTTAATCCAGCAGTTGGGGTGCTAGTGGCTCTTTTTGGGTTGATCGTGACTTGGAATAGCGAGAGAACTGTTTCTGTTCGATCACAGGACAGGGATAGGGTTCCTTGTCCTCATTGTGCTGAGTTAATTCAACCGAAAGCGAAGGTGTGCCGTTTCTGTGGGGCCAGGTTTAGATGACCCCTTGTCCTGAGTTTGGGATCGGTGGCAACCCGATCAGAGGTTTCTTCAGTTTTTTGTCACAATTGTTACATTTTTTCACAGATTCTAATTCGATCGGGTGATTTTTTTTGATAGGATTGAACCTATAATCCTATCATAAATAGTTCTTGTTCTCCATTAACCGTGCCAAACTAAGAACTGCGGACAAATCAAGAGTTTTGGCGTTCCAATAGACCAAATAAACTAATAACTGGCAATTACTCGAAAATCTCAGTCATTTTTTTGCTAAAATTCTCCTTTTTCCCACATTTTCTTGCTTGGAAACAAACTTTTTTCCGCTTTCGTCTCTATCTTTAACTCGCTCCCACTAGGAAACTCAAGGGTAAGATGCTAAATTTTCAAAAGCAGGGTCGTCATCATCCTCTGACCCTATTAACAATGCTTTTAAGTGCTTCTTTCGTTGTGGTCTCCCTTTCCTTGACTCCTGCGATCGCACGTCAATTCGCCCCGATTAACCAGATTAAACCGATTCCTTTGGGGAATGATCGATTAATTCCTGCTGGCACAGATATCCCTGTAAAATACGAGCAAGGGGAAAAAATTCTTTTAACCAAACAGGAAACTTTTTCTTTATCTCTGACCGTAACCGATAATATTAAAAACTCCCAAGGACAGACAATTATTCCCGATGGTAGTCAGATTATCGGAGAAATTAAACCTGACGGTCAAGGTTCCCGTTTTCTATCCCAAAAAATCTTTTTAAAAACCCGTCAACCCCAAGAAAAATCTATTGATGCTATTTCGGCAGTTTTCACCCGTCTAGAAAGACTAATTAAAGGAGTTAACCCCGATAAAATTATTCAGGGTGCAGTATTAGGAAAATCCGCCGCTTCTGTCCTCGCTTCCTTTACTTCTGACCAACCGGTTAGCGAGATTATACGAGGAGGAGGATTAGAAGTATTAGCCGGTTGGTTATTACGAGGAGAATCGGTGGAATTATTGTCAATTAACCCCAAGGAAGATTTAAAATTAACCCTTCGTTCTGATTTTACCGGTCAGTAAGCTTAAAAAAATCTGGTGTGTTAGTTATTAATCTAACACACCAGCTATCGAGACTAGGCGGCGTTTTGCCGATACCATTCAATGGTTTTTTGCAAACCTTCTTTAAATTCCATTTGAGCAACAAAACCGAATTTTTCCTGAGCGCGGGTTGTATCTAAACAGCGTCGCGGTTGACCATTCGGTTTATCTATTTCCCAAACAATTTCGCCATCAAAACCCATTAAATCACAGATTAATTCGACTAAATCTTTGATAGAAATCTCATAATTTGTACCAAGATTAACCGGGTCTGATTCATTATAGAATTGACTGGCCATGACAATGCCTCGCGCTGCATCGGTGGAGTAGAGAAACTCCCGGGTTGGACTACCATCTCCCCAGACAGGAAGTTGTTTATCCCCCCGTTGTTGTGCCTCATAAACCTTGCGAATTAAAGCAGGAATTACATGGGAACTACCCGGATCAAAATTATCCTCCGGCCCGTATAAATTCACCGGTAAAAGATAAATTCCGTTGAAACCATACTGCAAACGATAGGACTCTAATTGTACCAATAAAGCCTTTTTAGCGATACCATAAGGCGCATTGGTTTCTTCGGGATATCCTGACCATAAATCGTCTTCACGGAAAGGTACTGGAGTAAATTTTGGATAGGCACAAATTGTCCCCACACAGACAAATTTTTGCACTCCTGCTAGATAGGCAGCGTGAATTAATTGGGTTCCCATCATCAAATTATCATAGAATAATTCGGCGGGTTTTTCCCGATTAAGACCGATACCTCCCACATGGGCAGCCAAATGGATAATTAAATCTTCTTCGTTGGCTAAACGTTGACAGTTTTCCCAAACTCTTAAATCACAATCTTTAGACCGAGGAATGGTAATTTTTTCGGGATTTGCCCCCGCTGCAATTAATTGATTAACTACTTGCCGACCTAAAAATCCAGCCCCCCCGGTGACGACGATTCTTTGTTCGCTTAAATTCAGCATATTTTCACCTCTTTAATCCACAGTTGTCATCGAACGATTGCGAAGATAAGCCAGCTCTTTTAATAACTGTTGGCTATCACCACCGTTATTAAGATTAATCCCCAAAGCCGCTAAATCCGCATCTACCATTAATTTTACCAGTCCCTCGAACGTCACCGACGGCTGCCAGCCTAATTTCTCTCTGGCTTTTGTAGAATCTCCTATCAATAAATCCACTTCCGCTGGACGCAAATAACGTTGATCAAACTCCACATAATCCTGCCAATTTAAATTAACGTATTGGAAAGAAATATCGAGAAACTCCCGGATA
>NZ_JADBUZ010000069.1:0-5142 GCF_020245305.1 Microcystis sp. M20BS1
AAAACCAAACCCCCCAATCTTGTGGGATTGAGGGGTAGGAAAGAATAATCCTGGCATCGAGCTATTGTCCCGGTCGGCAACCCGACAAGTATCTTGGCCACGGTGAAGTTTCACAACCGAGTTCGGGATGGAATCGGAGTGGTGCCATCACGTTAAAGACACCAGGAAGGGTAGAACCCTCAAGACTGCAAAAGCTAGGAAAAAAGTGGTGAAAGAAGAATCAGGTCAAGCCCTCGGTCGGTTAGTACTCCTCGACTGCACTCGTTACCGAGCTTCCATCTAGAGCCTATCAACGGGTAGTCTACCCGAGACCTTACTGGCTTAATGCCATGAGAGCAATCATCTGGAGGTGGGCTTCCCACTTAGATGCTTTCAGCGGTTATCCGCTCCGCACATGGCTACCCTGCGTTTACCGTTGGCACGATAACAGGTACACCAGCGGTGCGTCCTTCCCGGTCCTCTCGTACTAAGGAAGGCTCCTCGCAATGCTCTTACGCCTACACCGGATATGGACCGAACTGTCTCACGACGTTCTGAACCCAGCTCACGTACCGCTTTAATGGGCGAACAGCCCAACCCTTGGGACCGACTTCAGCCCCAGGTTGCGATGAGCCGACATCGAGGTGCCAAACCTCCCCGTCGATGTGAACTCTTGGGGGAGATCAGCCTGTTATCCCTAGAGTAACTTTTATCCGTTGAGCGACGGCCCTTCCACGCGGTGCCGTCGGATCACTAAAGCCGACTTTCGTCCCTGTTCGACTTGTGGGTCTCACAGTCAAGCTCCCTTCTGCTTTTGCACTCTATCGTCCCATTTCCAACGGGACCGAGGGAACCTTTGCGCGCCTCCGTTACCTTTTAGGAGGCGACCGCCCCAGTCAAACTGCCCACCTGAAACTGTCTCCCGCCCCGATTAGGGGTCAGGGTTAGAATTCTAGCCTCGCCAGAGTGGTATCTCACCGTTAGCTCCACCCTCCCCACGAGGAGAGTTTCAAAGCTTCCCACCTATCCTGCGCAAGCGAAGCCCGAAGCCAATTCCAGGCTACAGTAAAGCTTCATAGGGTCTTTCTGTCCAGGTGCAGGTAGTCCGTATCTTCACAGACAATCCTATTTCGCCGAGTCTCTCTCCGAGACAGTGCCCAGATCGTTACGCCTTTCGTGCGGGTCGGAACTTACCCGACAAGGAATTTCGCTACCTTAGGACCGTTATAGTTACGGCCGCCGTTCACCGGGGCTTCGGTCGTCAGCTTCAGATTACTCCTGACCAACTTCCTTAACCTTCCGGCACTGGGCAGGCGTCAGCCTCCATACTGCGTCTTACGACTTGGCGGAGACCTGTGTTTTTGGTAAACAGTCGCCTGGGCCTATTCACTGCGACCCTCTTGCGAGGGTACCCCTTCTCCCGAAGTTACGGGGTCATTTTGCCGAGTTCCTTAGAGAGAGTTATCTCGCGCCCCTTAGTATTCTCTACTTCCCCACCTGTGTCGGTTTCGGGTACAGGCAATTAATGATTAACGTGGTTCGGGCTTTTCTAGGAAGCTTGATCAACGCCACTTCCCTCCCGTGGGAGGTGGGACTCGCGTCTTAGCTCCTGGTGTTTTCTCCACCTCTCATCGCCTCGACTGCTTGCACTGGTAACCAACATCCAGCTGACGTTGACCTTCTCCGTTCTCCGGCACAATCATTAATCGGTACGGGAATGTTAACCCGTTGTCCATCGACTACGCTTTTCAGCCTCGCCTTAGGTCCTGACTGACCCTCCGCGGACGAGCCTTGCGGAGGAAACCTTGGGGTTTCGGGGTGTGGGATTCTCACCCACATTTTCGCTACTTAAGCCGACATTCTCACTTCTATAGAGTCCACAGCTGCTTGCCGCTACTGCTTCACCCCCTATAGAACGCTCCCCTACCACTACAATGTAGTCCACAGCTTCGGTAGATAACTTAGCCCCGTTCATTTTCGGCGCAGGAGCGCTTGACCAGTGAGCTATTACGCACTCTTTTAAGGATTGCTGCTTCTAGGCAAACCTCCTGGTTGTCAATGCACTCCCACCTCCTTTCTCACTTAGTTATCATTTGGGGACCTTAGCTGGTGGTCTGGGCTGTTTCCCTCTTGACGATGAAGCTTATCCCCCACCGTCTCACTGGTAGTTTTTTTAGCCGTATTCAGAGTTTGCCTCGCCTTGGTACCGGTCTCCCAGCCCGCGGCGAAACAGTGCTTTACCCCGACTAAACTTCCACTACCGCTGCGCCTCAACACATTTCGGGGAGAACCAGCTAGCTCCGAGTTCGATTGGCATTTCACCCCTAACCACAGCTCATCCGCTAATTTTTCAACATTAGTCGGTTCGGACCTCCACTTGGTTTTACCCAAGCTTCATCCTGGCCATGGTTAGATCACCCGGGTTCGGGTCTACAAATTATGACGCTTCGCCCTATTCAGACTCGCTTTCGCTGGGGCTGTGGGGTCTTCCCCCTTCACCTGCCATAACCTGTAAGTCGCCGGCTCATTCTTCAACAGGCACACGGTCAGACGTTCAATCGTCCTCCCATTGCTTGTAGGCTAACGGTTTCATGTTCTATTTCACTCCCCTTCCGGGGTTCTTTTCACCTTTCCCTCGCGGTACTGTTTCTCTATCGGTCACACGGGAATATTTAGCCTTACCTCGTGGTCGAGGCAGATTCACACGGGATTTCACGTGCCCCATGCTACTCGGGATGCAGTTAAGCTGGTTCCTTTTTCGACTACAGGACTTTCACCCTCTCTGGTGCGGTTTTCAGCCGCTTCGTCTAAATTTCCCAGTCTTTTGTTACTGTCCCACGACCCCAAGTTCCGAAGAACTTGGTTTAGGCTGTTCCCTTTTCGCTCGCCGCTACTGGGGGAATCGCTGTTGCTTTCTTTTCCTCTGGCTACTAAGATGTTTCAGTTCACCAGGTTTGCTCGCTCCACCCTATGTATTCAGGTGGTCGTGTTTAGGGTTGCCCCATTCGGATATCTTCGGATCAATGCTTGCTTCCCGCTCCCCGAAGCGTTTCGTCGGTAACTACGTCCTTCTTCGCTTCCGTGTGCCTAGGTATCCACCGTTAGCCCTTATTAGCTTGACCTTGCGGTCTTCTTTTTTGGCTTTTTCACCTAGCTCTATGCAGTTTTCAAGGTTCCTCTGGACTCTTTACTCAGAGCCAGCATTCTCTCTTACTATGTCAGTAAGATAAGGTGCTGATTCCTCGCTTCTTTGTTTTTGCCACCTGTGCAGGTGGGCCATCCTGGACTCGAACCAGGGACCTCACCCTTATCAGGGGTGCGCTCTAACCACCTGAGCTAATAGCCCTTGTTCCTGATTCAGGTCTTGTGTGAACCCAGAACCTAGTTTGAAAGCCAATTTCGCCTCGCTCCGACCTTTTGGGATTGATTCTTGGTAGCGACTACTTTTTTTTCGTCTTTTACCTGAATTAGGTCTCCCTTTAAGGAGGTGATCCAGCCACACCTTCCGGTACGGCTACCTTGTTACGACTTCACCCCAGTCACTAGCCCTGCCTTAGGCATCCCCCTCCTTGCGGTTGAGGTAATGACTTCGGGCGTGACCAGCTTCCATGGTGTGACGGGCGGTGTGTACAAGGCCCGGGAACGAATTCACCGCCGTATGCTGACCGGCGATTACTAGCGATTCCTCCTTCATGCAGGCGAGTTGCAGCCTGCAATCTGAACTGAGGCCGGGTTTGCTGGGATTCGCTGGCTCTCGCGAGTTCGCTGCCCTTTGTCCCGACCATTGTAGTACGTGTGTCGCCCAAGACGTAAGGGGCATGCTGACTTGACGTCATCCCCACCTTCCTCCGGTTTGTCACCGGCAGTCTCCTTAGAGTCCCCAACTTAATGCTGGCAACTAAGAACGAGGGTTGCGCTCGTTGCGGGACTTAACCCAACATCTCACGACACGAGCTGACGACAGCCATGCACCACCTGTGTTCGCGCTCCCGAAGGCACCCCCAGCTTTCACCAGGGTTCGCGACATGTCAAGTCTTGGTAAGGTTCTTCGCGTTGCATCGAATTAAACCACATACTCCACCGCTTGTGCGGGCCCCCGTCAATTCCTTTGAGTTTCACACTTGCGTGCGTACTCCCCAGGCGGGATACTTAACGCGTTAGCTTCGGCACGGCTCGGGTCGATACAAGCCACGCCTAGTATCCATCGTTTACGGCTAGGACTACAGGGGTATCTAATCCCTTTCGCTCCCCTAGCTTTCGTCCCTGAGTGTCAGATACAGCCCAGTAGCACGCTTTCGCCACCGATGTTCTTCCCAATCTCTACGCATTTCACCGCTACACTGGGAATTCCTGCTACCCCTACTGCTCTCTAGTCTGCCAGTTTCCACCGCCTTTAGGTCGTTAAGCAACCTGATTTGACGGCAGACTTGGCTGACCACCTGCGGACGCTTTACGCCCAATAATTCCGGATAACGCTTGCCTCCCCCGTATTACCGCGGCTGCTGGCACGGAGTTAGCCGAGGCTGATTCCTCAAGTACCGTCAGAACTTCTTCCTTGAGAAAAGAGGTTTACAATCCAAAGACCTTCCTCCCTCACGCGGCGTTGCTCCGTCAGGCTTTCGCCCATTGCGGAAAATTCCCCACTGCTGCCTCCCGTAGGAGTCTGGGCCGTGTCTCAGTCCCAGTGTGGCTGCTCATCCTCTCAGACCAGCTACTGATCGTCGCCTTGGTAGGCTCTTACCCCACCAACTAGCTAATCAGACGCAAGCTCTTCTTCAGGCCAATTAGGTTTCACCTTTCGGCACATCGGGTATTAGCAGTCGTTTCCAACTGTTGTCCCCGTCCTGAAGTTAGATTCTTACGCGTTACTCACCCGTCCGCCACTAGAATCCGAAGATTCCCGTTCGACTTGCATGTGTTAGGCACGCCGCCAGCGTTCATCCTGAGCCAGGATCAAACTCTCCATGATGAATCGTTTGACTCTTTTGACTTTTTTTTGTCTCCCCCTTGCGGGTTTGACTTTTTTGTTATAGAATTGCTTCTAAACGAGGCTTTTTTTGCTTGGCTTTCAAACTATTGTTTTGTCTAGGTTCCAGCGTCGTTTGTTTCGCTTCGCTTTCGCTTTGCTTCAACCGCGCATTTACCAATGTATCTAACTTCCCC
>NZ_JADBUZ010000007.1:0-7603 GCF_020245305.1 Microcystis sp. M20BS1
AAACTTTTTCAGCAGACCCTAATTAGGGGTTTCAAGACCCCCCTAGCTGGTGCCGAGAAAACCTTCACCAGCTAAGTATTTTTACTCAAGTCTCTGGAGGGGGATAGCTTATGTGACAGTTGAGGGTGCGGAATGTGGGATCAAATCATTACCCAAATCATTACCGAAATCTCTAACTGACTTTTGACAAGTTTCTGTTGGGAAAGACGGCTTTTTTGTCCTTCTATTCTCTCCTCGATTTGTTGTATTTCCTTGCCGATTAATAGAGAATCTAGGGTTAAAATCGGTTGTCCTGCTTTCACCTCTTGGCCTTCACGGACATAGATTTTTTCCACTTCTCCTGCGGTGATTGCGTCGAGTTTGACCAGGGTAAGCGCATCTTAACAATCCTTGACAAAATGAACTTTATGTGAGTTGCTTACCCAGAGAGCGATTCAGGCATATTTGAGGAGAATTGGCCATCTCAATTGTTAAGCAAAAATTGACCAAATGGGTCGATTTCGTAACTATTCTGATTGACTGGTATCACTTGAAATGCCCATGCGGATCACAAAATTGGCCAATTGTCAATAGCGTTTGAGATGCTCTCACCCTGAATAGGGAGATGATGTTGGGTTTCCGTTGTCAATCCAATCTTGCAAGATAGGCGTATGCCTTCGGCATCGCACCTGATACCTTAATAGCTAAGTTGCTTGTTTGCCAAATTCAGGAACAACCAGGTTGACTTCCTTCGAGTTGTAACCAAATGCTTCTACCTGAGACTTGATCAAATCAAGAGCATCATAATAAGCAAGGCTTTGTCCTTTATAGAAAGAAGAGTCCTCTCCTTTTATGTCAGCTTCGTTAATTTTTGCGAGGGATTCATTGTACTTTTCTTTGAGAATAAGTGCATGATCTTTGATAAAGTTAACAGATTCTGTGTTCATAGCCCTCTCTCCTTGAGTAGGCTTTCTAGTATAGTCTTTTGCTCGCTCTGCCGATTTATGCCACTTTGCCATTTATCGGGAAGAGCTTTTTGCTGTCTAGGATCAAGATTATCAAAATCAGGTATAAATTTTTGGGGAGCTTCAATCTTTTTTTGATGTTCAGAAATTTGCTTGTTTATAGATTCAATTCCTTTTCGGATTTGAGAGTCTGGCTTTTTGGCATATTCGTTATAGAATCCAGAGTGCTTACCCCCTTGTTTGGCAATATTATATGGGTCATTCACATTAGTCACATCATCCACTTCATCAACAGCCTTAGTAGCTACCAACTGTTGATTCTTCACTATTATACCTCTCCAGAAAAGATTTTTGATAAGCTCTTAGTCAGGGCTTCATCTCTTATTTTGACAATTATTGGAGAGGTCTATTTAGCAGGGTCAGTCCACACTCACCCACATCAATATAGGAGCGAACAAACTCTATCTGAGTTTCTTGCATCACTTCTGTGGTAAGACGATTTTGCCTAATTGAGTTTTCGGTAAGTTTTAGGGCAATTGTTGGGTTTCCTTGCGTCAACCCAACCTACCAGATCGGCGATCGCCTTGAGTTAAATTTGAGAAAGTTCGCGTTCACCCGCTAATTTCAGTGCAGAAGCGGCTTCAGGAATATAGGAAGTTTTCGTTTTAGAGACCATACCTCCCTGTTGTTCCTGTAATTGTTCTAGACGCATGGTACTCCAATCGGTCAGCATCGAGTTACCTAGCCGGGGGGCCAATTTGTTAATTTTCTCCACGGCGGAGATAGCTAATTCATCCATCTGTAGGGAAGCTAGATAGCAATCACAGGCGATGTCTATCTCTCCTAATCGTTCGTGACATTGGCCTGCCATAAACCAAGCGATCGCCATTCCGGGCGGGCCGAGTCTAGTGGCAGAACGATAGATTTTCGCCGCTTCTTCAAATTTATTTTGTTTCAGTAAAATTTCCCCCAGTTGCAGGCGATAACGAGAGTAAAGAGGTTCCATCGCCACCATCTTCTTCGCTCTCTCTTCGGCGAGATCGATATCACCCAACCAGAGAGCTTCTTTCGTTCGACTCTCAAAAACCGTCGTCAGATTTTCATGGGCGGCAATTCTCTCGGTGTCGTTTTTACACTCGCGGGTTAGTTCTTCCGCTAGGGATTGACAGAGATCCATTTCACGGATAACCGTTTGCCGTTCACCCCGCAGAAGTGGAGCGAAAACAGCCGCACGCTGGAAAACACTGGTTAAACGTTTAAACTCGAAACGATCAAGGGAAGGTTCGAAGTGATAGAGTGCCTCTTTCGCTACTTCTCGCCAATGGGCGACCGCCGCTATATCTCGAAATACAGTAGCGTGTAAAGCGATTAGTTCTACGGCCGCCCCGAAAACCTCCAGGCTTTCTTTAGAAGCGTATTGAACGATTCGTTGAAAATCTTCGAGATTTTCTGATGTACTGATACTTTCTTGACAGAGGATTTTAGACATCGCCAGGCTGTAAGCTAATCTAGCGAACGTGGGGTCTCTCCCAATGTTTTCATCGGTAATTGCAGGAATATAGCTAATAATCGTTTCATGAAAGCATAAACTCGATAATAAATTAATTGTTTTCAGTTGAGTAGCGGGTGAAAGCTCACGATAATGCTCTAAATGCTCGCAAAGAACTCTCCAACGTTCGGTTCTCAACTCATCGGGGAGGGTGAGAGGATCGTTAATTGAGTATTGAAAAAGACCGGTCTCTCGAATCAATTGCTCTCGAAAAGAAGCAGGGTGAATGAGAGTAACCGGGTTCACGGACGACGTATTAGTATCTCGCACTTCGGAGACAAGATTTCGATAACTATAGTCAATTCCCTGAATATGCCAAGCGCCAGATTGATAGGGACTAAGATCGAAATAAGGACGATGGCTCCAAGTGATCGGAAAATCGTTTAAAAATAGCATACATATTCTCAAGAAATGCGATCTTTATCTGGTTGGTATTTCCACGATAGTCAACGGAGTATCTTGTTTTGCTGAACTACCGTGGAAACTAGGAGAAGGAAAAGATAAAATACTGATTTATCTCTGTATTTTATCAATCAGTTACACTTACTTAATCATACGATTACGACACGCCAACGACAACAACCGCCTACCACTTGACGTAAGGTTTTAAAAGCGGTGATACTTTCTGGACTGTCGTTAGCGGCATCGCGCGAAGCTCGATAATTTCGTTAGTCACCGTGTTTTTGATCTCGTTGATTTTGATGTTAGCCATGAGATGTATTCTCCAAATTTTCGCTAAATGAATGAATCAAATTATTGATTCAAGAAAACCATAACAATTTTTCAACACCAGATCAACTATCAAAATCGAACAAAAAGAACATAATTTAGTTATTTATGTTCTTTTTGAAAGACTATTTTTTGCAAAAACATCATCAAAACCGATTAAACAACGGGCTTCCAAGCTATTTAAAGAAACAAAAATAAGTAATTTATGTACAAAAAACTCTGAACCTGTCTTGTTGGAAGCAAAGATAACCAACCAAGCTAACTGAATTGAGTTATTTAGGGTTTGCGGCAAAAAGTTTGTTGATGGGGTTAGGAGTCAGGATTCAGTAGCCGGTCGTCGGTCGTTTCAGGCTTTGTTGCCCTCCTTTTTGTACTAGCTTGCGTACCACAAGAAGGATAATGCCAAGTTTTTGAAGGTCACAATCCTATTTTCGCAGCACTAACATCAGACTTTAACAGGTCAAAAGCCTTATTTTAAAAGGGTTTTATCATTATTCAGCAAGCACTATTTATTTTTTTTATTAACTGGGAATTCTGTTAATGAATAGATTCAGGAATTTTTAAAAGTGTATGTATTAAAAATCGCTTTGTTGGTTTTTATGCTGAATAAGCTCACTCAAGAATAATCGGATTATTGGTATTTTATTAATCCATATTGTATTAATTTTATAGTAAAATAATCCGTAGGTTGGGTTAAACGAAGTGCAACCCAACACAAAACATGAAGAATAATAGGGGGATGATGTTGGGTTTCATGCTTCAACCCAACCTACAAAATAGGCGATCAGCATTCTGTAAAACTTCCGCAGTGACCGACTCGCTTAGATAATACTCCCCGCAATTCTGACAGATATCCGCAGGGACTTGTTTTAAAATCACGATACAATTATCTCTCTCTAAAGTAACGGTAACAAAACCCGATCGGGTTTTGTTACCGTGTTTACAGATCACACATTCCATAACTCTTATCTTCCCTTACTATGTTTGCGGGGTGAGCAATGCCCACCCCGTTCACGATTAATTACTAAACTCGTATTCTATCTCTTGAATCTTCTCCTTTACCCAGCCGTTAAACAAATCAACACCGATTTTCAGAGCCAACTCCTCGGTTAATTTTGGTTTAAGGATTTCCTCGACAAAAATCAGGTGAAAACCCCGATCGCCTTGCAGCGGTTTCAACAATCGAGAAGAATCCGATGCGAAAATTGCGGACGAAAGATTCGGTCGTAAATCCTTACGGTAAACAGTACCGCGATAACCCCCCTTGCGTCGTAATTCCACATCCTCGATATAGCGATGCGCTACTTCCTGAAAGCTGATTTCCTCCTCCTGAATTGATTCATACAACTCCTCCGCCATCGCCTGATCTGCTAACACTACCTCATAGATCACCGCGCCAGTATAATCTAGCTGGTGTTCCACAAAATAGGATTCAATTTTGTCTGCGAAAAGATGTTCGGCTAATTTACCCGATAGTAAATTGAATTGAACGATCGCCTCGAAATCGTCTAGGGATAAGCCCTGTTTTTGCAACCAATTCCATGTATCTTTGGCGTTATGTAATTCTTTGGCGAGACGGAATTGATCGACCGCCTGTTGTAACTCGTCAGTCGTGTTTTTAATCCCCGCTGCCGTGGCGGTTTCGGTGATGATTTTCCGAGCGATAATTCCCTCGACCATTTCGGGGACTTTCCCCGATAGCTTAAGCTGTTGGATAAGGTCTTGATTGGTGATGGTGATACTATGGGACATAATGACTCCTGAAAAAAACTACAGTTTTAACCCATCTTTTTGTAGATCCTTAAAGGGATCGAGGATGTAATCGATCACCCGACGCTGACGGACGATCGCTTCTGCGGTAGCCGTATCTCCCGGATTGAGGGGAATACATTGATTTCCCTTTTGAATACAGGAGCGATCGAGTTGAATTTCTAGCTCGAAAACGTTAATTTTTCCGTTTGGCGTTTCCTTTTCGAGTGCTGTCGGTGATTTCTTGGTGATCTTGCCGCCGATAATGCCGTAATCCTGAAAAGGATAGGCATCGAACTTGACTTTTATCGGCATACCGGCGCGGAGAAATTGACTTTGATCCGTGGGCATTTCTGCCTTGAGAATAAACCGCGATCCTTTCGGTGCTATCTCCGCAACCCGCGTTCCCGACTGCACCACCGCACCCGCGCGTTTAATCGGTAATGAAAAGATTGTGCCGTCGGTATTCGCCTTTAAAACCCTCTGACTTAGTTGGATTTGGAGCGCTTGCCGTTGGCTCTCGCTTTGGGCGATTTCCGATGCCAGTGTTGCGATCTCCGTGTCTAGATTGTTAATCTGCTCCTGTACCCTTAAGAGTGCCAACTCGTTGGAATGGCGGAGACTTTGATAACCCCGCTGCCGCTCCTGTAATTGCAGACGCGCTTGGGCGATATCGGCGCTCGTTTGTTGACTCGTCTGACGGTAGGCACTTTTTAATTCCGCTAGTTTATGTTGATTTTCTTTTACCTCCGCTTTTCCACGCTCGTAGAGTTGTTGGCGCTCCTTGGCATTGTCCTCGCGTTCGATGAATTGTACCTCCGATATCGCGCCATCCTCCCACGCTTTTCGGTAGCGATCGACTTCTTTTAAAGCCGTTTCATAACGACTTTTGAGAATCGGATAATCAGTCTGACTTTGTGCGAGGGCGGTTTTCGCTTGATTGACTCGCGCTTGTTGTTCTTCTAGGGATATTTTGGCCTTCTTGATTAATGCGTCCACATTCTCCCGCGCTTGTTCGATCGAGGCTTCTTTTTCCGCTGCTGCCGCGCGATTTTGTTGGCTTTGGGTGGTTAAAGAAATCTCTAACTGACTTTTGACAAGTTTCTGTTGGGAAAGACGGCTTTTTTGTCCTTCTATTTTCTCCTCAATTTGTTGTATTTCCTTGCCGATTAATGAGGAATCTAGGGTTAAAATCGGTTGTCCTGCTTTCACCTCTTGGCCTTCACGGACATAGATTTTTTCCACTTTTCCCGTCGCGATAGCATCGATTTTGACTGTTTCTCCTTGGGGTTCCAGTTTTCCTGGTCCGACACCGGTTTCATCGACTTTTGAGAATATCGCCCAGGGGAGAATGATCGAGACGAAAATAATCAGAAAATAGAGTAAACCACGCGTCCAGGGTAGGGGTAAAGTATCGATCAATTCTTTGGTATGGAAAGACCAGTTATCGCGCTCTCTGTCTAGATTGGTTGTCATAGTTATTCACTCAATTGATTAGAGTTCAAATTACGGTAAATTCCAGGTCTGGCCATTAATTCTTCGTGGGTTCCACTATCGACTAATACCCCTCGATCGAGAACGAGAATACAATCCGCGTTCCGCACCGTAGAGAGGCGATGGGCGATAATCACCATGGTGCGATTCTGCCGAATTTTCTGGAGATTTGTTTGAATAATCCGTTCCGATTCGGTATCGAGGTGGGAAGTGGCTTCATCGAGGATTAATAACCGCGGCTCTCCCATCAACGATCGAGCGATGGCGATCCGTTGTCTCTGTCCCCCGGAAAGTAGCCCTCCACCCTCGCCGATCTGGGTTTCGTACCCCATCGGCAGTGATTGAATAAAGTCATGAATTCCCGCTAATTTCGCCGCGACCACCACATTTTCTAGGGGGCGATCGGGATGACCTAAACTGATATTTTCCCGAATCGTGGAACCGAAGAGAAAGGTATCCTGATCGACGACTCCCACCTGTTGCCGGAGGGAACTGAGGGCGATCGTACTCAGATCGTAACCGTCGATCGAGATTTTCCCCTCGGTGGGGGGATAGAGGCCGATCAGCAATTTCGAGATCGTGGTTTTTCCCGAACCGCTCCGACCGACGATGGCAACGGTTTGACCGGGTAAAATTTCAAAACTGAGGTTTTCTAAAACATTCTGATCGCTGTCGGTGTGGTAGCGAAAGGTGACATTTTCAAAGCGAATATGTCCCTGTAATTCTGGGAGAAACTGACGGGAAAGTTCCTCTAAATTCTCCTCCGGCTTTGCGTCTAGTACATCGTTAATGCGCTCGACGGCGATATTGACTTCTTGAAATTGCGTCCAGAGAACGGTTAAGCGTTGAAAAGGCGCGATGATCTGGGCAAAAAGCATATTAAAGGCGATCAATTGTCCGATCGATAATTGATTTTGAATCACTAGATAGGCACCGAAACAGAGTAACCCCGTCGTCGCTAAAGATTCGATCAGATTACTGAATATCTGGAGATTATGGTTCTTCGGTTTGTCTTATGCAATGGACGGGGTTATAAGGAATGAAACCTTTATAGAGACAGACATTGCCGCAATTTTTGTCAATTGTTTGCGATCTGGAGCGAACTAATCAATTAAATCTCTTGCCAGATAAGGATTGA
>NZ_JADBUZ010000070.1:0-50968 GCF_020245305.1 Microcystis sp. M20BS1
ACCGACCCAACTGCAACAAAAAGCGTTAGATTTATTGGGAGTTTCCCTGATTTGTACCCAGTAACGGGGCGGCGGAAATTCTCTTAATCCCTTCTACAGCACAGGTTATGGCCTTTTGTCAACGGGGAAGTCCAGATATATCACCACGCCTGACTATATCTGACTATATTTGTATTGAAACTTTACAATACTAAATCCGGTTATTAAAAACTGATTATTTATTCCCCCTTTTGCATGAGTGCCTCTCCTGATAAGTAGCCTATACTCAACGGATTTAGCATAGGGTTTGCTGAATAATGGTAAAACCCTTTTAAAATAAGGCTTTTGACCTGTTAAAATCCGATGTTCATGCTGCGAAAATCGGATTGGGACTCTCAAAAACCTTGCATTATCCTTCCTTCTTATAATACATATATTGGTACAAAAAGAGAGGGCAACAAAGCCTGAAACTCCCGACTCCTGACGACCGGCTACTGACTCCTGACTCCTTAACCCGACCAACAAACTTTTTCAGCACACCCTAGTATAAAGGCTGTAGGCTGGAGAAACCTGACTCGATCTAAGAGCGTCAGCTATGCCATGAAAAGAACGATTTCCCGGATTGTCTGGATACTTCTCTCCCTAGCAGCGATCGCTCTAGCGGTTTTTCTGTTCAGTCCGCGGCCTGTGGAAGAAGCCAAGGCTGACTACTGGATCATGAGTCGGTTAGCGGTCAATCAACCGGGCTATTTTCCCCTAAAGCAATCCCTCGATCCGCGATGGTATCGCCCGATCGCCCCCTGGATCGGTCGCCTGATTTTGCCAAAACCGGAGGAATATTCCGCCACACCGGGGGAAGATTGGACTTGGTTGCAGGTTTACCAAGCACCCCAGCCGGATTTAGTCGGTCAAAAAGTTCGTTTAGGTTGGCGGCAATCCCCGGCACTGGCTCGATATTTAGGACTGGTTACTAAGGATATTCGCTTCACCCCGGAGGCGATCGAGAGTGAAAAACAGGGAAATATCCTACCGACTCGCTTGAATGGTCGTTCAGGGGTTGGACCACTGCAAGCACTGGCTGGATCGCGACCGCTCGATGATGTGGTGGTCAGCTTTCCCGATGCAGAAATCGGGGAAACGTCATTACAAGTGGAGCGAATGCCCTTGATCGTTACTGGGCGCTTTGTGGCATTGGTGAAAATTATCGGCGAAGCTCCCCCCCGAACCTCCAGCGACATCCCCAAGGTTTGCCCCGGTTCACCCCCCTGTGGCAGCGAACTTTTCCGAGTGCAACACTATAACCGCGACAGTGGAAAATTCGACGGCAGCTCGGAAGTGATCCGCATTCCCCAACAACCCTTAGTTTCTGGAGGACGTTTTATCTCCACCCCTCGACAGTTAGCAGCAGCAAGCGAAGGAAATCAGGGCTGGTATATCTACGGGGCGCAGGGACGGGATAACCTCTTTACCGTTCAAGCAATCAAACCTCGATCGCTGTTTCAACTGCAGCCGACGGAAACCCTGACTGGGCTGCGATCGGGCCAAGATTACATCGCCCGTGGCACTTGGAACGATACCCCCGCCCGCAAAGGAACCGCCAGTCGGGTAACAGTCCTGCCGGAGGGTGAAAAAAAATCATGGAAAGAGGGCGATAAAGGCATAGGAATTCATCTCTTCGGGGGAATCGGCGGTAAAAAAGGCGAATCAATACAATTGGCAACGGTAACAGGTCATTTTTCCTATTTTCTCTACGAAGTGATTCGGGATGCCCAGACGGGAGAGCTGCAGTGGCAGCTCGATTACGATCAGGTGTATGCACACAATCCCCAGGGGATTTTATCGGGATATCAGAGTTGGGCGAACTATACGGGTAGTTTAGAGCGGGGATGGCTTAATTCCCGACCCCTATCCGATGCGATCGTAAAATTAGACCTCTTGGAGGATTACAACTTTGGCGGGGTTTCTCTGTCCCCCCTGACAGAATTCCGCAAGCAGTTAGAGATCATGATGGCTCGCTACCGGATCGGGGACGGGACCGGGGTTTCTAGTGTTACCCCCGCGACTTCCTGCGTCCAGGACTCGAATCAGGCCCTTTATATCACGATCGCTACCCTGCGCCACCAGTTTGAAACCGATCCGCAGATCGCCGCTTGGTTGACAACCCATGCCGATGACCCAGAAACTTTGCGTTTTCAACGTTTGGGACAATTGGGCGATCGTTTGGAACAAGTATTAGCTCCCCGGGGGGTGATCCGGGCTGATTGGCGGCAAAACGCCGAAATTCTCGCCGGTATCACCGATAGTCGCGGAAAAGGCTTGATTCGGGAAAATACACTGGCCAACGCTCTACTAAGCTGGCGATCGATGTTACCGCGAGGCAGCAATGATGTGATCGGTGAGATTTTCTTGCGGTCAGGAGCTACTCTCTGGTTCCTCCGTACTAATCAGATCGGGGGAGCGATGCCGGAGATTTTACCCCTCGCACCGACCAAGTTATTCGGGGAAATGCCGATGATCGCGCCGATGCTCCGTCGCAGCCTGGGAGCGCTCGTGCTGCCCCTTACCGGTCGGGATTGGGGGGTGACGGCGATTGGATTGGGATTATACGGTGCGATCGCCTTAACTATCGGTTTCTGGTCGGGTTTTTTACGTTGGCGCTCCCCCGAACGGAGACCGTTAGAGATACTGAAAATGCTCGTCTTTTGTTTTTTCTCCCCGGCATTGTGGGAGGAATTCGTCTTTCGGGTGCTGTTAATTCCCCATCCCGAAACGGCAACTTCCACTGCTAACCTGATCCTCTCTGCTCTGGTCAGCATCACGCTTTTTACCGTCTATCATCCCCTCAATGCAATTATTTTTTACAAAAAGGGCAATCCGACTTTTTTTCAGCCTATTTTCTTGATTTTAGCGGCTTTATTGGGATTAACTTGCACTGTTGTCTATTGGCTGACCGGTTCTCTCTGGACGATCTCGGTGGTGCATTGGTTAGTGGTGGTGGTTTGGTTGCTGTTTTTGAACGGTCTATCTCGACTGACACGGCGATCGAAGCGTGGCAGTTTTTAATCTTGTCTCGATCGGACAATACCTTAGCTTACTGCCAAGAACTCTATCAACAGGGAGAGAAAATGGAGAAATGGGCGGATTGAGAATTACAGTATGTAGAGCGGAGTGGAAAAATCGGAGGGAAGATGCGAACAATGGATAGGTTAATGACCGGGGAGTACCGACGACTATCTCAGAAAACGGCAATTTGGGTGGCAACTTTGTGGGGATGCCTCTGTCCAGGATTAGCGATCGCCGGAGTTCCCAATGGAACTTGGCTTTCTCAACCTCAAATTCGGTTTTATTCCTCCACTAATACCCTCGGCCAGGTCATGAAAGACATCCAAAGCCAAAACTATAAGGTGGTCTTCCTGGATTTTCGGGGGGTGTCCGATGAGGTACAGCGGCGGGTGAGTCGGGAGGCGCGAGAGTACAAGTTAATGCCGGTGGTCTGGGTTCAGTCGCCCCAGTATCGTTCCCTGACCGTCGCCGGACTGATCCACGAGGCTCGCCATGGCGATGGGATTCAGGTCGATGACCATTTTTTTGCCCATTATTCGGAGGAGGAGTTCCAGTCTCTAGATTTTCAGTACCAGAAACCGATTTTTTGCAGCATTCAGCCATTTCAGGCGGATTTAGTCAAGCGCGGTCGGTGCAATCAGCTTGACGTTCAATGTTATGCCACCCAAAATTTTCAGAACTGTATCGCCCTGGCCCAAAGACTCGGTGCGGTGGTGAGTTTGTCGGAGCAAGATACTTTTAGATATAGAGAGCAACTGGGAGCGCGGCCTTTCAACGTTTTTTTATGGCCTTTCAACTATTTTCCGCCCACAACAAAAAATCTCTTTCATGCGGTGATTACCTTTCTGGGGGAGCATTATGGGGTGGGAAAGGTGACGGCTAAGATTATTCACCCCAGACCTTTTTAGCTGAAATGATTTATCGAGTATTTGCACAGAACAATTACAGATTAGATAAACCAATTTTCAATCATTAAACCCTTAAAATCTTTAAAATCATCAACATTATTGGTAACTAAACTCAAATTGTTTGTAAAAGCAATAGACGCTATTTGACCATCAACAAAAGCAGGACTTTTACCGACTTTAGACAGCCTTGACCTTTCCCGTGCGTGATATTGGGCTGATTTTAAGTCATAATCGAATAAAGGTAGATTGGCTAAAATAACTTTATTTACATAATCCTCTAAGTCTTGGCGTTTTTTAGACAGAGGAAGTCGAAAACAACCAAATAATAGCTCATGGATAACCAGAGTAGCTGTGGCTATTTCCCGTTTAGATAATCTTAGCTTCGTCATAACCTTCTGATTCGGGTGAGGTCGTTTAGCCTCTGACAAAATATTAGTATCTAGCAAATATTTGAGAGTCATAAACGAACATCTCTCCCCGTTGAATTGTCGCGCAAATTATCAAAAGTATCATCATCAAGACTTGCCAAATCTACTCTTTGCCTAAAATCTTGCAAGGTTGACCAAAAATCATTAACCTCTCTAATTTCCACTAATACCTCTTCATTATCAGGAAAATCAACTTCCTCTAATAACTCAATATTTTTGCCTTTTTTAATTCCTTTAACTAACATAACATCAACTCCTTCTAAGCTTAACTAGCTACCAGCAAAAATTCTTTCATCAATAAAATTATAGCACTTAATAGAATAATTTATGAGAGGGCCAAAAATATGAGATGCACCCGATAAATAACCACTGAATGGATAGGTTTATGGGGATAGCGTCAATAGAGTCCGGTGGCATAATCTAGCATTCTACAGGGAATATCTTCCTTAGGGTCGGTTTGGAACTTTTTAACACCCTATCCCCAAAAATAACAAAAAGAGTTTTATTCGGGAAAGGGTATATCTAAACTCATTTGTTGTCCTTGGGTTTCCCTTTGTTTTTCGGCAGCTTTCAGGACTTCAAAGGTGAGTATAACATCGAGACGTTTTTTCTGTTCAAGGATTTCTTGTACTGTCACAATCTCAATTTTATCCACACTTTGACTCATATAACGACCGCGATAAATTCCCGCAGATTTGGCTGTTTGAACCATATCTTTGCTGGGGGGTTTCAAGGTGATAAATATACCCAGGGCTGCCCCTTGTAGTGTCATAGTTCCCTGTAGATCTCTGATGTCTCCCGATTTGACATTACCGGATTTTACTTGAAAAATAATTTTCTCCCGGTTGTCTTTATCTCCCTGAAAATAGGCAATAGCATCGATTCCTTTATCTGCCCCTTTTTTGTCATTAATCACGGCCCGGTTATTACTATAGGTTAAAACCGCCCATTTCTCAAATTCTTTGCGGGTACGATCATCGGGTTTAGTGGCTAATGCTTTGGCTGATTCTATATCTTTGGGAATACCATTCAGTTCAATTTTATCTAAAACATTTTTACCAAAGGAGTCCTCTAATCGCTTTAACATTAAGCTAATACTCTGATAGGTTATATCAATTCCAATCCAGTTTCTTTCTAATCTCTCTGCTACAGCGATAGTCGTTCCACACCCACAATAGGCATCTAAAATTACATCTCCTTTATTACTACTTGCTTTGATTATTCTTTCTAACAATGCCTCCGGTTTTTGTGTGGGATAACCCAGACGTTCTTTTGATGAATTATTAATTTTATCGATATTCCATACATCGTCAACTGGTTTGCCATATTCCATAGCTTCCTCTAAATAACGCTTAACTCTTTTTCCTTGTCCTCCATCAGACAAAACATATTTTTTCCCTTGATTGTCAGTATGAACTTTTTGTTTTCTTAAACGAGCATACTCTAACTCTGATTCCCAATCTGTTGCATAAGAATTAAAAACTTGTCCCACTTTTCTGGAATAAAAAAATATAACATCATGTCTTTTACTGAAAGAATCTTTTAAACGAGCATTCCATCCTGAATAGTGCCAAATAATCTCATTTTGAAATTCTCCTTTCTGAGAGCAAAAAATAGTATCTAAAACTATTTTTAAATAATGACTAGCAGTAGGATCGCAGTGGAGATAAAAGCTACCAGTAGATTTTAAAACTCGATGGATTTCCACGATCCTCAGAGTCATACTCACCAGATAAGCGAGAAGACTGCCTTTACCTAAAACTTTAGTTAAACCGTCAATTAAATCAATAGTCTGACTGGTAAATTTACCCTGATAGTTGCTTTGAATTTCTTCTAAAGCTTCGTTAGCGTGATTATCCCATGTCCAGGTATCCACAAACGCTTGTGCTTGTGCTTGATCTTCCTTGCCTAAGTTGTTATAAATTTGGTTGTAATTGCGTTTAGAATTAAAGGGTGGATCGATATAACAAAGATCGATCGATTCATCTTTGATATACTTCCGCAGCACTTCTAGGTTATCACCGTAGTATAGTTTATTGACCATAGAGATTAAGGGGATTGACTGCATTCTCAATTGTATTATTATTCCCCCTTAAAGAGGACGAATGCAATCGCTCCAGAGAATAATATGATTGTACTAATTACAATAAGCGCATCGTGTGCGCTCAAAATTTAATTTTCTTAAGTCTATCTTGCCTGAAAATGAGGGGGTCGCAGGCAGGCACGGATTCCCATTATATAAATAAGTATATGTCAAGTGCTGGGATTTTGTCAAGAGGAATTATACTAAATCCGTTGAGTAACCCACAGAAAACGGGTTTCTCCGAGAAACCCGTTTTCTACTCATGCACTCATGCAAAAAGAAGCGCATCGTGGTCAGTGAGTTGCTCGAACTGCCTGCGCTCAAAATTTAATTTTCTTAAGTCTATCTAGCAATCCCCAACTAATCAAGGATTACTCAGGATACTGACCCGGACTTTTTCGCCATTTTGCAAAGGTTTACTACTATTAACGACGAAACGCTCCCCCGGTTCCAGTCCGGTGATAATTTCTACTTGACCGTCAAGCGCTTGACCGAGACGAACGGGACGTTTTTGCACTTGTGAGTTAGACTCGGAAAGTACGAAAATGGCTGGGGATTCCCCCTGACTGACAATTGCTGTTTCGGGGACAATCACCTGAGGGGCAGAATTATTATTAAACCGCACCCGGGCCAATAATCCCCCTTTAATTAAACCATCCCTATTGGGTAGAGTAATCTCCACGGGAATCCGCCGGGCCGTGCCTTGGCTGAGGGGAAAAATCCTGTTGATGCGACCGGAAAAATTTCTCTCACCGAAAGCATCAAGGCTGACATTAACCGTTTGTCCTAAATTAATTGTTTTTAAATCCAATTCCGATAATAATACTACTACCTTGACCTGTTGAAAATCGCCAATTTTGAGGACTTCATCGCCGATACTGACTAAATCCCCCGGCTCTTTCAGTTTTTCGATAACTATCCCCGTCGCCGGTGATTTAAGAATAGCGTAGGCCTGACGTTGTTGTTCCTGAGCGATGACCGATTTTTGCGCGGCAATTCTGCCGATAATTGCCGCCACTACCTGTTCCTCGACTTTAATTCTCGATCTCGCGCTATTAACGGCTTTTAAAGCTACTGCAGCTGTAGTTTGGGCTGTTTCGCCCTGTTGCAGGGGAATCGCTCCTTCTAGGGCTAATTTTTGCAGACGCTCGCCATCATTTTTGGCCTGTTGGTATTGTAGTTGTAGGCGCTCCACTTCAATTTCAGCGTTACTGACTTCAATTCTCGCCCGGGCCAATTCCGCTTCTAGAGCCGACAGGGCGGCTTTTTCTTGCCGGACAACGGTGGCGAGGAGACGATCATCAACATGAGCGAGGATTTGTCCTAATTGCACCTCATCTCCCACATCGACGACGAGATTAAGTAACTGACCAGTGGCTTGCGATCGCAGAGAAACTACTTTTAAAGGTCGGGTAGTTCCCGTGTAATCGAGATTGCGTCCGATGGTTGCTGGTTTAGCGGTGGTGACGTTGACGGTAGTAGTACGGGCCGCTGGTGGCGGTGGTTGGGTTTCGGTCCTGGGAGAACAACTCGCGCTTAAGGATAAGATAACCAGAGCGGAAAGGATAATCGGAGTCGATCCCATGGCGATAATCTTGGTAGAAAGCTGCTTTTGAGTCGATGGTCGCTTATTCTTCGTCCCAAGCTTCTACCGCTACCACTTCGCTGAGAGGGTCTTGCATGGAGAAACCGAAATCGAGCAGCTCTTGCTTCCAGTATCCCCACTCATCTCCGTATAAAAGAGCCAGTTTCCAGATACTATCGCTAGGTTTGACTACTTTTGCATCTATCCACTTGCTAGCCTTGCGTTGAAACTTCACCATCGGGTGAGCTACAGCTTGTTTGGTCATAAATTCAATTGCTATGAATACTTCAGATTTTGCGCTTCCCGACTAAACTAACTCAAGACTAAGACTTTTGCCATTACAAAGGAGTGAGAAGCGCGTTTATTAACTTACTTTTACACCATATCTGTGGTTTTAGGCAAGTCTTTTTAACCAAAAGTACGGTAATTACTACTATAGATTAGTATAACCGGAGGCCACAATCATGGAACCGATGCCTCGATCGGTGAAAATTTCCAGTAAAAGGGCGTGGGGAAGACGACCATCGATAATATGAGCGGCCTGAACTCCCTGAGCCAGCGATCGCACACAGCAGCCAACTTTGGGAATCATCCCGCCGGCAACGATACCTTTTTGAATCAACTCCCGGGCCTGTTGGATATCCAATTTAGCCAATAAAGTGGAAGGATCCTTGTAATTCTCTAAAATTCCGGCTGTATCGGTCATCAAGATCAGTTTAGCCGCCCCTAAAGCCGCCGCTATTTCTCCGGCTACCGTATCGGCATTGATATTATGAGCTTGGCCGGTTTCATCGGCGGCCACACTGGAAATCACGGGAATATAGCCACTATTGACCAAGGATTCGACAACGCTAGTATCGACACCGCTGACTTCTCCCACAAAACCAATGCCCTCTTTCCCCACGGGACGAGCAGTGATCAGATTGCCATCCTTACCGCATAATCCTACCGCTCTACCACCAGCTTGATTGATCAGGGCAACAATTTCTTTATTGACCCGTCCGACTAGCACCATTTCCACCACATCCATGGTGGCAGCATCGGTGACGCGTAAACCGTCTTTAAATTGGGGTTCAATGCCTAATTTATCCAGCCAACTATTGATTTCTGGACCGCCGCCGTGGACAATAACGGGACGAACCCCCACACAGGCGAGAAAAACGATATCTCGCATGACCGTGTCTTTGATATCGCTGTTATTCATGGCCGCGCCACCGTATTTAACCACGACAGTACGACCGCGAAATTCTTGTATATAGGGTAGGGCTTCGCTGAGGATTTTCACCCGTTGGGCATCGTTTTCCTGGATATTATTATTCATGCGTTTTTTTACCTGTCTGATTCAGTGATCAGTTTAGCGGTTTCAGGTTTGACAAAAACTGTTCACCTTGAACGGATTGCTAGAAAGTCTTAGAGTTGCCGAATTTTTCGACGCAACGGACAAAAATCTCGACTCCCATGGTTAACACCGATTCATCAAAATCAAAACGGGGATGATGGTGGGGATAGGCTAATCCTAATTCGGGATTGGCGGATCCCAAGAAGAAATAACAGCCCGGTACTTCCTGTAAAAAGAAGGACATATCTTCCCCTCCCATGGTTTGACATTCGGGAACGATTCCGGCTGGGGTTTCCACCACTTGTGCGGCGATGGAGCGCACTAATTCCGCCATCCGATCATGATTGATTACCGGGGGATACAATTGCCAGTAATCGAATTGATAACTGGCCCCGTGACTTTGACAGATGCCCGCGATAATTTCTTCCATCCGTTGTCGGAAATAGCCCCCTAACTGGGGATTGAAATAGCGCACCGTCCCACTGAGATTAGCACTATCGGCGATCACGTTTCTAGCGCTTCCCGCCGCTAATTTACCCACAGTCACCACGGCGGCATCGAGGGGGTTAAGGTTGCGGGCGACGATGGTTTGCAAGGCGTTGACGATTTGGGCCGCCACCAGTAGTGAATCGACGGTTTGATGGGGAATTGCCCCGTGGCCTCCCCGGCCTTGAATCTGGAGATCGAAACATTCCACCGCCGCCATTAAAGGCCCATTTTTTACGCCCACTGTCCCTAAAGGCAGATTATTCCAGAGGTGTAGCCCGATAATTCCCTCCACGTCGGGATTTTTCAGCACTCCCGCTTCGATCATCGGTTTCGCCCCCCCCGGCCCCTCTTCGGCGGGTTGGAAAATAATTTTTACTATCCCCTTGACATCGTGACGGTTTTGTGCTAGGTAAACTGCTGTACCGAGGGCGATCGCTGTGTGGCCATCGTGACCACAGGCGTGCATTTGGCCCGGATGTTGGGAACGATAGGGGACTTGGTTTTCTTCGGCGATCGGTAGTGCATCCATATCGGCCCGCAGGGCTAAAACTGGCCCCGGTTGACTGCCTGCGATGGTGGCGACAATTCCGGTGCCGGCGATACCGGTTTGATGGTCAATTCCGTATTTAGTCAGGGTTTGACTGATTAAGGAGGCGGTGAGATGTTCTTGAAAGCCTAGTTCTGGTTTTTGGTGTATTTGTCGGCGCCAGTGGACTAATTGCGGCTGCAGAGAACGAATAGCAAGGCGAATTTGAGGGCAATTTAAGCTATTGGGGACAGGAAAGGAGGAAATCATCGGGTTCGGACGGCTAGTTTTTTTGATCACTGGTTTCTAGTTTAACTTCAGGAGACAGGGGACAGGAGACAGGAGGCAGGAGACAGCTTTGTTCTCCCCACACCCCACACCCCACTCCCCATACCCCACACCCTTCTTTACAAAACTTCATCGTAATTTGAGCGCCGGAAAGGGCAATCCTTGGGCAATAGGGGAAGGGAAAGCGGGAAAATATAAAAAAAAGCTTAAATTTTCTATCTTGCTGCCCTTTATACCCTTAAAGCCTTGCTGTCTCTGATTTCCTGACGGTGAGAGGCTTTGAGCCATGTCAGGAATTGATGACCAACTCGATCGAGTCATTGTTAAGTGACCGTTACAAAAAGACAGCAAAAAACTTAATAATATGTAACAAACAAAGTTTCGACAGCAGTGTATAAATTTAACTTGAGGGGCCAAGATAACAGACAAAAGTTAAGCTGGATACTTGTTTAACCTCCTTAGGTGATTTATGAGAGAGCAGTGAAGTTTTTTCAGGTTTCTTAAAGTAAATCGCAACAATCACGGTCAAGGCTCGTCCAGACTCACCGTGAAATCCCTTAAGAGGGAAAATTTTAATTGCAAGCAAATCCCATTTAAATTTAGGAGATTGTCACAATGTTTGACGCATTCACCCGGGTAGTATCCCAAGCTGATGCTCGTGGCGAATATTTAAGCTCTTCGCAACTAGACGCTCTCAGCGCCATGGTTGCCGACAGCAACAAACGGATGGACTCTGTTAACCGGATCACCAGTAACGCTTCCACCATCGTTGCCAACGCCGCTCGTAGCCTGTTCGCTGAACAGCCCCAACTGATCACCCCCGGTGGTAATGCCTACACCAGCCGTCGTATGGCCGCTTGCTTACGCGACATGGAAATCATCTTGCGCTATGTTACCTACGCTACCTTCTCTGGCGACGGCAGTGTTCTCGATGATCGTTGCTTAAATGGTCTGCGCGAAACCTATGTAGCTTTGGGAGTACCAGGAGCTTCCGTAGCTGCTGGCGTAAGCAAAATGAAAGAAGCTGCTTTATCCATTGCTAACGATCGCAACGGTATCACCCCCGGCGATTGCAGTGCTTTAATGTCTGAAATTGCCAGCTACTTCGACCGCGCCGCCGCTGCTGTCGCCTAGTCCCTGGGGCTAGTCTCAATTAAACCGTAGGAAACTTATTGCAAGATTATTGGGAGATACCAAAAAATGAAAACCCCCCTTACCGAAGCCGTAGCAGCCGCTGATTCTCAAGGTCGTTTCTTAAGCAGCACCGAAATCCAAACTGCTTTCGGTCGTTTTCGTCAAGCTTCTGCTGGCCTCAGCGCCGCTAAAGTGTTGACCGAAAAAGCCAATTCTTTGATCTCTGGCGCTGCTCAAGCTGTGTACAACAAGTACCCCTACACCACCCAAATGCAAGGGGCTAACTTTGCGGCGGACCAACGCGGTAAAGAAAAATGCGCTCGTGACATCGGTTACTACCTCCGCATGGTGACCTACTGCTTAGTTGCTGGTGGAACCGGTCCGATGGACGAGTACCTCATCGCTGGTATCGACGAAATCAACCGCACCTTCGACCTGTCTCCTAGCTGGTACATCGAAGCTCTCAAATACATCAAAGCCAACCATGGTTTAAGTGGCGACCCTGCGGTAGAAGCCAACTCCTATATCGACTACGCTATCAACGCTCTCAGCTAGTCCAATCGAAAAAACTGCTGGTCTGGAAAGACAGGAGGTTGTTAGCAAAAGGGTTAGCAATCACCTGTTCTTCCAGACCTTGTTATATCCATCGTCAAGGCGGCCAGGTAATCGAACTGATCCTCCCCTAGTTTTGAGGGGTCAGAAAATGATCATTTTTTTGTAGGAGAACTTTAGTGGCAATTACTACCTCAGCTTCCCGTTTAGGGACAACCGCTTTTAGCGAGGTTGCTCCCGTGGAATTACGTCCCGATTGGTCCCGTGACGACGCACAGGCGGTTATTCGCGCCGTCTATCGTCAGGTGCTAGGCAATGACTATATCATGCGTTCCGAGCGCCTTACCAGTGCCGAATCCTTACTCTGCAACGGTTCGATCACCGTGCGGGAATTCGTCCGCGCCGTGGCCAAATCGGAACTGTATAAGAACAAATTCTTCTACGGTAACTTCCAAACCCGCGTCATCGAACTTAATATCAAACATCTTTTAGGTCGCGCTCCCTACGATGAGTCGGAAGTGGTCTATCACCTCGATCTCTACGAAAACAAAGGATTCGAGGCCGATATCGACTCCTATATCGATTCCGCCGAATATACCGAAAACTTCGGCGATAGTATTGTTCCCTACTATCGTGGTTTTGCCAGCCAACCCGGTCAAAAAACCGTGGGATTTACCCGGATGTTCCAACTCTATCGCGGTTATGCCAACAGCGATCGCTCTCAGATTGCCGGCAAAACCTCCCGTTTAGCGGTGGAATTAGCTCAAAACGGTGCTTCGGCAGTAGTCGGTCCCTCCGGTGGCAGCGATGGTTGGGCCTATCGTCCCTCTGCTCAACGCAACACCCCCAGTAAAGCTCTGGGTGGTAGTGTGGCCTATGGTGATGTGGGTAAGCTCTATCGCGTGGAAATTGCCGCTATTAGCAAACCAGGTTATCCCCGTGTCCGTCGCAGTAGCAAAGCGATTATCGTCCCCTTTGAACAGTTAAATAACACCCTGCAACAGATCAACCGTCTCGGTGGCAAAGTTGCCAGCATCACCCCCGCTAGTTTGAACTAATCTTCTAGCTTAAGATAGCTAAAAGTCTCCCGGGCAGCCGTCAGGTTCACCGGGAGACTTTTTTCTAGGGAACTGGCAGAAATTGACCCTCAGCAGATCGAGCAAACCTGTAGAATGAAAATAGTTCTACCGTTTTAATGCCTGTGACTGTCACTTCGATCGCTTTTGACTCTATCGATACTGCCTTAGCGGAAATCAAAGCCGGACGGGCTATTGTAGTAGTTGATGATGAGAATCGCGAAAATGAAGGAGATCTAATCTGTGCGGCCCAATTTGCCACCCCCGATCTGATTAACTTCATGGCAGTGCAAGCTCGCGGTTTAATCTGTCTGGCAATGACGGGAGAGCGTCTTGATGCTCTCGAATTACCCTTGATGGTGACAAAAAACACCGATAGCAATCAAACCGCTTTTACTGTTAGCATCGATGCTGCTCCCCACTTAGGGGTTAAAACTGGCATTTCGGCGGAAGATCGGGCGAAAACCGTACAAGTTGCCATTAATCCAGTCACTCGTCCCGACGATCTCACCCGTCCCGGTCATGTCTTCCCGATTCGTGCTAAAGCCGGTGGAGTCTTAAAACGCGCCGGTCATACGGAGGCAGCCGTGGATCTGGCTCGATTAGCCGGGTTGTATCCGGCGGGAGTTATCTGTGAGATCCAAAATCCCGACGGTTCCATGGCCCGTTTACCGCAACTATTTGAATACGCTCGTCAACATAATCTCAAGTTAATTAGCATTGCCGATCTGATCAGTTATCGCTTAAAACACGATCGCTTTGTCCATCGGGAAACGGTCTGTAATTTTCCTAGTCAATTCGGCACTTTTCAGCTTTATGCCTACCGAAATTTATTAGATCAAACCGAACATATCGCTATTGTGAAAGGCGATCCCGCTCTCTTTGATGATCAACCTGTAATGGTACGAATGCACTCAGAATGCCTGACTGGGGATGCTTTGGGATCCTTGCGTTGCGATTGTCGGCAACAGTTACAAAGTGCCTTAAAAATGATTGAAAACAACGGTTTAGGGGTGGTGGTTTACCTGCGACAGGAAGGCCGGGGAATTGGTTTAATTAATAAGCTAAAAGCCTATTCTTTGCAGGATATAGGATTAGATACGGTGGAAGCCAACGAAAGGTTAGGATTTCCCGCCGATTTGCGCGATTACGGCATGGGAGCGCAAATGCTTAACGATTTGGGGGTGAGAAATATTCGTTTAATTACCAATAATCCGCGTAAAATTGCCGGATTAAAAGGCTACGGTTTGGAAATAGTCGAGCGAGTACCTTTGCTGATCGAGGCTAATGATTATAATTCCAATTATCTGGCCACAAAAGCGGAAAAGTTAGGACATCTATTCTTACAAACCTATCTAGTCACCATCGCTCTCAGTTGGGAGGAAAATCCGCCGTCAATCTCGCAAAGATATCATCAATTAGAGAAGTTACGGCAGTTAAGTCGCGCTAATCAATTATCTCTCCAAGAAGAAACCCGACCGGTAGCCAATGCCCTTTTTGATCGCGCCCCTTTGATCGTACATTTAGGTTTAGATATTCGTCAGGGTGTCAGCAGTAATTGGTATAAAAATCCTTCCCATCCTTACCTTTTGGTTATTGACAAGATATTAAATGACATTAAAGATTGGTCGGAAATTGAACGCATAGAATTTTTAATTTCCGACGGAGACGATTCGATGACGGGATTACAAATGAAACTCGATCGTCAAAAAATGTCCGATGAAGATTTCTCACAATTACCACAATTAGCTACCCAAATTATCTACAGTTTTACTCGTGAGTCAGCAAAAAATTAGTTTTCTATGACCAGAAAAGAGCGTAACAGTTATAATTAAACAAAGCTAGTGTAACGGGGAAAACCTATGACAACTCTCGACATTTTACCGGAAGTTACCTGTCCCCCCACCGATTTATGGAGTGATGAACCACCTTTGGAAAGTGATCTACATCTACAACAAATTACAATTCTGATCGGTTGTTTAGAAAGGTTATGGCAACAAAGAACTAATTACTACGCTTCCGGCAATCTTACCATCTACTATAACGAAGAACAACTAAAAAAACGTGATTTCTGCGGTCCTGATTTTTTTGTGGTTTTAGATACAGAAAAACGTCCCCGCAAAAGTTGGGTGGTTTGGGGAGAAGGGGGTAAATATCCCAATGTGATCGTGGAAATTCTCTCCCCATCCACTGCTAATATTGATCGCAATAAAAAGAAAAATCTCTATCAAAATACCTTTCGGACTCCTAACTATTTCTGGTTTGATCCTGAAAGTTTAGAACTGCAAGGATTTAGATTAATTGCTGGACAATATCAGGCTATTGCTGCTAATGAAAACGGCTATTTATGGAGTGAACAGTTAGAACTATATTTAGGCATATTTGACCGTAAACTGCGTTATTTTACCGTCGATGGTCAATTGGTTCCCACTCCCCAAGAAGCTGAATTAGAGCAAAGACAAGCAAAGGAACAGATTTTTTTAGAAAAGGAACAGGAACGAAAGGCAAAAGAACAGGCTATTTTAGAAAAAGAACAAGCTATCTTGGAAAGGGAAAGATTAGCGGCAAAATTACGAGAATTGGGCATTGATCCTGAAACTATCTAATTGATAAATATCTCTAGGATAGGTAATTCCTATCCTAGAAATGCTGGTGATTTAACCTTATTTTTCCTGTCTTTCTAAGGCTAATTGTACCAACTTATCGACCAATTTATCAAACTCTAAACCGGTGGCTTTCCAGAGTTGGGGATACATACTAAAATTAGTAAACCCCGGCAGAGTATTAATTTCATTGATCAACACTTCCCCAGTCTTTTCCACATAGAAAAAATCCACCCGCGACAATCCCGCAGCATCCACAGCTTTAAATGCTTCTACAGCCATTTCTCGCACTTGATTAGCAATTTTATCAGGAATATTAGCGGGAATCACCATACTCGATCGCCCATCAGTATATTTAGTTTCATAGTCATAAAAATCACTATCAAAAGTAATTTCTCCCACCAAAGAAGCTTGGGGATTATCATTACCTAAAACCGCACATTCGATCTCCCTTGCGGTTACTCCTGCTTCAACAATAATCCGTCGATCATAACTAGCAGCACTATCTAAAGCAGCCTCTAATTCTTGCCGGTTGCGTGCTTTACTAATACCCACCGAAGAACCTAAATTAGCCGGTTTAATAAAACAAGGATAACCTATTTCCTCGGCGATTTGATCGCACAATTGCGGAAAAACACAGGCATTTGACCACACTTGTGAGCGGGTTACGGCCTTATACTTAACTTGGGGTAATCCAGCGGCTGCAAAAGCAGTTTTCATGGCAATTTTATCCATGCCTAGGCATGAACCCAGTACCCCACTACCCACAAAAGCAACCCGCATGAGAGTGAGTAATCCTTGTAAAGTGCCATCTTCTCCATTCGGTCCGTGGAGAATTGGAAACCAAACCTCAATTTCGCTCACTTCTGGAGGAAATTGCCAGATATTGACTTTTATATCACTCTCAATAGCTAGGGGTTGCCCAGAGGTTAAAATTTGTCTAGCAGTTGCTGCCGAATGCCAACAGCCATTTTTATCGATATAGAAGGGGATAACGGCGTATTTGTCAAGATTTTCGGGATAATTAAAAGCTTGCAGGATCGATCGAGCCGAATTGATAGATACCTCGTGTTCTCCCGATCGACCACCAAACAACAATCCTACCTTGATCTTATCCATATTATCCTCTCTAGACCCAGCTAGATCCTAAATTAGAGTTCAACTATCATATATACTATGGGCGGAGTTGACAATAGTTGCCAATGATTTAGATGCGGCTGTTCCTCGTGAGATAGGAGTTTTAACCCAAACTTTCGATAAATTAATTATCGCTCATGATGAGATGTGGTCGTTCTTTCCCTAAAAAAATCGATAATCACTTTGGAGCTATTCACCCCCCGAAATTGAGTGATTATTTAGCTAATTTTTCCAGTTTTTTCTTAGTTTTCTGAAGTTTTAAGGCTAAATTACCATGATGTTCGGGATAGTAAACGTGCAAGAATTCGATAAAATCCTCGATGGTACAAGGTTGATGAAATCCCCCTAAGTTACCGTGGAATTCTTGGTGAATTTCTTCTTTAATAGTCACCAAATTCAGATCTAATGTCGCTAGATGGGGATATTTCTGGGCAGAGTAAAGATGATGGACAGCGAGATTAAATTTATTATTTCTATCCGGTTTTTGCCCTGTCACCTGACAAGTGTTTTTATCTCTAGTTTTAGCTCGTTTTTTAGCCTTTTCAATCTCGATTTTTTGTTTGGTATCGTCATCTAGATTTTCCTGAATTTCTTTAAAGGCAAGAGGAAACTCCATTGCAATCATTTTACACATTTCTTGGCGCGATTTATTCGTCAAAGTTTCACTCATGGATTTAGAAATCATCACTATTCCACTTTCAGAGAACCAAAACTCTCTTTTTTCATCTTCGTAAAAATCTACTCCTAATTCTAGAGGTTTATCAGTTCTTTGCTGAAGATGATTCACGGTTTTATTTAGCTTGGTTCCATTAGTTTTTAAAATTCGCCGCAAACTCTGTTTATGAATCATAGGCCGTCCTTTATAAACTTGAATTTCGCCGGAGTCAGTGAGTTCAGCAAAAATTAATTTTCGTGCTAAGGAGCGACGAATTTTTTGATCGTGCTTAGTAAAAAATTCTCTAAATCTGTATATAATTCCTCGCTTTTCATTCTTCTCGATATAGGAAGCAATTTTTAAAGCACCTTCAAAAGAAAACACTCTAACTTTATCTTTTTTGTTGACAAATTGATAATCGACACCTTCAACTAAATCCCAATCATCATTAGGATCAGCATCAAAAATATCAACAATTTTTTCTAGTTTTTCAAGAGTAATAGAAAACCATTGAGCTAATTCGGTATCCCGGATCAGGAAGGTATTTGCTTTCTGAGGCATGATTATTTTATCTCCGTGGTGATAGATTTATACATCACAGTCAAACGATCAAAGATGTGAGAGTTTCCTGTTTCTTGGTTATCGGGATGATAGATCTTAGAAAGACGATAATAGGCATTTTTAATGTCTTCCTTGCTGGCAGTATTTGGATCAAGATCGAAAACACGATAGGGACGAAAATATTTAAAAATATTGATACCGTTGATACAATCTTTCCCCTGTTCGTAATCTTCTTCAGGAAGAATACCGATATATTTCCTGTAGATAACCTCCCAACTTTCTCGCTGAGATAAATTGATGTTATCAAAGGCTCTAGTAGCCATTTGAAACATACTCGATTTTTTTAATTCTGTGGTATTGCTAACCTCAAAATAGGCATAAACTGCCTGTTTAAGTTGCGTTAGAGTTAAAGGTTTAACTTTTGAGCTTGTGGTGGTGGTGGCTGTAGTTTTTGATTTAGTTAACGATGGTTTAGGAGACTTTTTACGGTGGTTTTTGATGACAAAATCGGCAAAATCTTCGAGAATACGACTTTCGATCGAGTATTGCTCACAGATATGACTAATCTGCTCTAAAATGAGCGAGTTAAGAGGATTAGTGGTCATAATTTCCCTAAGAAGCTGCAAAAAATCTAGCCTTTCCTATCAAGATGAAGTGTAGGCTAATTTGGTATGAACGACCGACGACTGACTCCCGAAAACTTCCTATCCTAAATTAATACCACAGCAGTGGCCACTTTGTCATGTGGTTAATAATCAAAAAAATTGCTGGCATATTATAGATCTAAGTCGATAATTGCAATGAAAACTCAAATCTGATCACTGATAACTGGTCACTGATTAGGTACTAAAGTATTTAGCGGTGGGGTGATAGGTAATAATGGCGGTGGTGGATTGTTCTGGGTACAATTGTTCGCTTTCGTCCATATACATCCCAATGCGATCGCATCCTAACAGAGCTAGTTGCTTGTATTGGTCCTGAATATTGGGACAAGCGGGATAGCCGAAACTATAGCGAGAACCTTGGTAACGCTGTTGTAGTATATCGCGGATATTATCGGGATCGAACTCTGCAAAACCTAACTCGCGACGGATGCGGGTGTGGGTCCATTCGGCCATGGCTTCGGCGGTTTGGACAGCCATGCCGTGATAATAGAGGTATTCGGTATATTCGTTGGCATCAAAGAGAGATTTAGCGTATTCCGTGGCGATTTCCCCCACTGTCACCGCTTGCATCGGGAAAACATCGATAATACCGGATTCCTGCGGGGCGAAAAAGTCAGCAATACAGAGACGACGACCGGATTTCTGGCGAGGAAACTCAAAAATGGCGATCGGTTGCAGATTTTCGGGTTTTTCGCCTGCTTGTATCGATTCGGGATCGTAAATTAACAGGGAATTACCGGACGACTGACAGGGAAAATAACCATAAATTAATGTGGGGTTTAGTAAATTTTCCTTGACAATTTTCTCTTTCCATGCTGTCAGAATTGGATGAACTTTTTCCTGTAAAAACTGGTCGTATTCTGGCTTCGATTGGCTTTTGGGTTTGCGGAATTGCCATTGACCGACAAATAAAGCTTGTAGGTCCAAATACCAGAAAACCTCCTCGATGGGAATTTCTGCTGCCGTTAATATTTTAGTACCCCAGAAGGGCGGTGTTGGTCGGGAAATATCAACTGCCACCGCTTCGGACCGACGGGTATCAATAACTAATTCTTGGTTGACGCTGCCATCGGTAAAAATAGTATCGGGATTAACCTTTAATTCTTCGGCAACAACCGGGGTTTTTTCTGCCTCGGCAAACTTACCTAAAAAGCCTTTACTATCATCCCATTGACCGCCAGCTTTAGCGGGCATTAATTTATCCATAAAATGCAGGTCAGAGAAGGCATCTTTACCATAGATAACCTGTCCATTGTAGGTTTTTTGACAGTCATCATGGACAAATTTGGGAGTTAAAGCTGCCCCGCCAAGGATAACAGGAACGGTGATTCCTTTTTCATTAAAAACCTCTAGATTTTCCTTCATAAAAGCCGTCGATTTCACCAATAAACCGCTCATGGCGATACAATCGGCCTTATGTTCTTTGTAGGCTTCGATGATATTTTCTACGGGTTGTTTAATGCCCAAATTAATCACCCTATAGCCGTTATTGGTCAAGATAATATCAACTAAGTTTTTACCAATATCGTGAACATCCCCTTTAACCGTTGCGATAATAAAAGTCCCTTTGGCATTATTATCCCCCTCTTTTTTCTCCATAAAGGGTTCTAAAAAGGCAACGGCTGCTTTCATAGTTTGGGCCGATTGGAGAACAAAAGGTAACTGCATTTGTCCCGAACCAAATAACTCACCCACTACCTTCATCCCATCCAGGAGGAAAATATTAATAATATCTAGGGGTGGATAGTCCTGTAAAGCTTGCTTCAAAGCCTCTTCCAGTCCCAATCTTTCCCCATCAATAATATGCTGTTTTAAGCGTTCCTCCACGGGTAAATTAGCATTACTAGAGGGGTCTTTTTTAGTAGTTTTCCCCGCAAATAATTCGGTTAATTTGGTCAGGGGATCATAAACACATATATCGCCATCAAAACGACGATTATCATAGATTAAATCCCGACAAATTTGCTGATATTCTGGTTCAATTTTTGCCAGAGGAAGAATCTTATTGGCGCTGACGATTGCCCCATCCATCCCCACCTGCATCGCTTCGTTGAGGAAGACGGAATTTAATACCTGACGCGCTGCCGGATTCAACCCAAAAGAGATATTAGACACACCTAAAAGAATATGACATTCGGGCAGTTCTTGGCGAATTCGTCCCATTGCTTCGATAGTAGCCTTGCCATTTTCTCGGTCTTCTTCGATACCAGTAGAAATCGGTAAAGCTAGAGGATCAAAAAAGATTTCGTAGGGAGGAATTCCGTATTCTATCGCCGCATAATAGGCCCGTTTAGCTATCTGGAATTTTTTCTCGGCAGTGCGTCCCATTCCTTCTTCATCAATGGTTCCAATTACTACCCCCGCGCCGTATTTTTTCGCTAAATCCAAGACTTGATAAAAACGCGATTCCCCGTCTTCGTAGTTAGTAGAGTTGAGGATACATTTACCCCCCGCTACTTTTAACCCCGCTTCCATTTTTTCCCATTCGGTGGAATCTAACATTAAAGGTAGGGTGACATTATTAACTAAACGAGAGGCTAATTGGTGCATATCGCGCACCCCATCCCGGCCCACATAATCGACGTTGACATCGAGAATATGCGCTCCTTCTTTTACCTGAGCTTTCGCCATCGATACTAAACTATCCCAGTCTTCAACATTGAGCAGTTCCCGACATTTTTTAGAACCACTGGCGTTTAATTTTTCCCCGACAATCAGGAAAGAATTATCTTGAATATAGGGTTGGGTACTGTAGATAGAAGCGGCGGAGGGTTCATAATGATAATGACGAGATTTCGGAGTTAAACCCTGACTTAGTTCCGCTAAAGCTTGAATATGGTCGGGACGAGTACCACAACAACCGCCGATAATTTGTACTCCCAAATCTTCAATAAAGTGCATTAAAGCCATTTTTAATTCTACGGGAGTGAGGCGATAATGCGCTTGACCGCCGACATTTTCTGGTAAACCAGCGTTAGGAATACAAGAAACAATAAAAGGGGAATTTTCCGAGAGATATTTAATATGGGGTTTCATTAAATCTGGACCAGTGGCGCAGTTAAGTCCCAAAATATCAATTTTATAGGGTTGTAAAATAGAGACAACGGCGTTAATTTCCGTTCCTACTAACATCGTTCCCATGGTTTCCATCGTCACCGAAACCATGAGGGGCAATCGTTGACCTTTTTTCTGAAATACTTCTTCAATAGCATTTAAAGCCGCTTTAATTTGCAGGACATCCTGACAGGTTTCTACTAATAATAAATCTGCCCCGCCATCATACAGACCCTCTACCTGTTCCACATAGGCATTTTTGAGGGTATCAAAGTCAATATGACCCAAAGTGGGCAGTTTTGTCCCCGGCCCCATGGAACCCGCCACAAAACGGGGTTTTTCGGGGGTAGAGTATTTATTAGCGCAAGCTTTGGCCAGTTCGGCGGCGCTTTTGTTGAGATAATAGGCTTGATCGGCTAAATCGTACTCGGCTAAAACTATCGAGGTTCCCCCGAAGGTGTCGGTTTCAATCACATCCGCACCCACGGCTAAAAAGGCTTCGTGGACTTTCGCTACGGCGCTAGGTTTAGTATGGACAAGATACTCGTTACAACCTTCGTATTCTGCCCCACCAAAGTCCTCGGCCGTCAGATTTTGGCTTTGTAGGGAAGTTCCCATCGCTCCATCAAAGACGAGGACGGGATGCTTGGGACCGTTGAGGTAGTCGAGAAAGGGGCTATTCATAGAGAGATTTACTGCTATAGCATTTTGAAAGTTTATTGTAATACAGTTACTAGAAATCTGCTATGGTCGGCATTTCAGTTATCAGTGATCAGTTATCAGTGATCAGATTTGAGTTTTCAGTCGAGAAAGCCTATCAATCTAATTTTGTAGAACTAGACGAGCTAAACCAACTCCGGGATAATAATTACCGAGAATTTGTTGATAATCTAGGCCTTTTTCCGCTAATTTATAGGCCCCAGTTTGACTCATACCGCGACCACCGTGAGCCCAAGCGACAATTTCATCGGTGGCAGCATAAAGAGACTCGACTACACCCCCTTTATAGCTGAGAATCTGCCCAGCAGTGGCATTAACCGCCTGGTGAGTCGATTGATACTCCGAGCGAATGCCTTTATATACCTGCCAGCGTTGGCTATTACCCAGATGAAACCAAGCATTAGCGGGGCGCATCATGTGTACTAGGGCATAAGAACGAGCGGCGATCGCTTGTGCCTTTAAAGCGTGCATTGGCGCAGTGGAGTGCATTTCACTCCCCACCACACTATAGAGATAGGCCTCTAAATTAACATGATTGACCACTAACAAGCGATCGCCTTGGGCAACCAGCAGCACTTTACCCCGATACCAACCATCATCCACATAAACTAAACCATCGGCACTGGTGGGCTGCACAAAAATCACCTCTGGCAGCGATAAATCGCCCATTTTTAAGCCATTGGCACCTGGAATGACCGGTAAACCCTCGTTAGTGGCAATCGTTTTTAAACCACGACCTTGGCGATCGGTGATCACCGCCGGCCCGTTAACTCCAATCAAAACACTGGCCACATCCCTTTTAATCGCCACGCGAATTTCTATGGCCGGCGGCGTATAATTAGCGGGAACCACTAAGGGTTGTCTAATCACTGGTTTGGCCGCAGCAGCGGGGGCAGTATTAGGGGCAGTATTGGGGGAAGTATTAGGGGACGTTTGAACCGATGGTGCTATTTTTTTCGGCGCTGAGAGGGAAGACTGAGGAGAGGGTGCTGATTTTGGAATCGCAGAAGATTGGGGAGAGGGGGATAGTTTCGGTGATGGCGCGGTTAAGGGGGCGATCGGAGATGGGATAATAGGAGCAGGGGAGGCAGCAGTCTCTAGATTTGCCTGGGGTTGCGGGGTTTCTGGTTTTTCCTTGGCTAAATAAGTTAAGAGAATTGGCGTAAAAGTGGCGATCGAGAGCAAAGGAACGGCACAATGACGCAGCAGGGAAAAATAGGTACTAGCAGCAAATTTCACTTTAATCACACCATCTTTAATTTTCTTATCTAACTTTACCATTCCCCTCTCAGGCTAGGCAATTCTAGACAAAAAATCTCGTATTCTTGAGCTTGTCAGGACAAATCAGGCTGAAATAGTCAAGAAAAGCCGAAAAAATTCTTAACCACCCATCCTTAGATTAGCCGAATCTCCTCTAATCCAGGCTCTTCTAGGTTCTGTGTGATCAGCTTAACTTACCATAGAAGCGATCGATCTTTGTGTCCTTTGTGTCTCTGTGGTTCATTCCACCCCCTCGCTAGACTGACAGAGATGTTTAAGGATTTTGAGAACCTCGTATAAATCCCCCGGATTTCTCATAGCAAATAAACGAGAGGTTCCGTATAAAGGTTTACCGTCCCATAATAATTTAACAAATAAAAACTCGGAACCATTGGTCAACATTCCATAATTAGGACGGTTGGGATGAGGATTGACCATTAAATAAGCTAATAATTGCGGTAAACCTACTTCAACGGAATAAATCACCCGTTTTGATTCAATAATCATTACCCATAATTGCTCTTTTATAATTAAAGTATCTAACCTTCCTTTAATTATTAAATCTTGCTCTTTTGTAATAATTTCAACAGACTCTTCTGCTTTAATCTGAAAGGGAAATAGATAAAAGTTACCAATAAATAATAATGGGTCTAAAACCGTCATCCTCACCGAAGTTTCTAAAAAGGGAGGATAATTCAATAAGTTTAAATAACCTGTTTTGATTTTATCTAACAATTCTTTTTCTTGTTCAGAGATTGCTTCTAGGTCTTGCTGCCATTCCCCAAAAAAATGCTTATCTTCTATAAACTGTAGTTGAAAATGATTAATTAAATCTCTGAGAGTGACTTCTTTTGCTTGTAAAAATTGAACCATATTTACCTCTTTAATTAACACTTACGTTAATGGTAATTTGCTATTTTTAATTTAACCAAGCAAAATATCCGTTACTGACAGGGTTAACTGCTCTAAATCAGAGAGAACAGTTAAGGATATGGTCTTGTTTTGTTTACCTGCACATCGCTTCGGTTAGCATCGTTCAGGTTTTTATCAGCTGCTTTCCCTCTTCCTACATCATCCAGATTAGCCATCGTCTTCTCCTTAATTTAGAGTACATGAAAGGTTCACTTTGCTATGATTTATCCAAGAGATTTATTGAGATATAAGTAGTTAGGTGTTAAAAACTTTATTCCCCCCTTATTTCCCAGGGAAGGGGGGTTAGGTCATTCGGGCGATTTTTCATGTTGGCAAGGTCATATTCTGGTTTCATGGTTTTATTATCGATAATGTTTACTTTCGTTTTTACCCGTAAAAGTCCTCATTTAGAATCTGTTCAGGTGTGAAAGGACAAGCGAGGGGATACTCACTTTCTTGGGGAATACGAATACCAAATTGAGCGCGTTTACCCTGTTTGATGGCGACTTTACGAGCGCTGGAATAGGCTTGTGTGATGGAGATTAAGAGATAAGATTTAAGAGAGGGAGTCTTAAGTAAATCATCTTGAACGCGCTGACGATGCTCATCTACTGAATTATACCAACTTGCTTTCATTGTCTCAGGAGCATCATGCTGTATCTTTAATTTGAGTAAGTGAATCAACAGGACCATTAAGTTGCTCTCTAAGGCGCGTTTCTCTGACTTACCCAAATCTTTTAACTCCTCAATTAAGTTTTCTATATCCAGTTGTTCAAACTGTCGATTCTGTAATTGATGAATAGTTTGCTCAATCCACAACTGAAGATCTTGTTCATAAAGTGTTGTGGGATTTTCTTGAATGTCCGATTGTTTTAATAAGGTCATTTGGATTTCATTAAGTTAACGGTAAATGTACAATTCGGTCTTCATATTCATTGTCAAAAGAACCTTTGGCAATTACAATTAATTCTAACAAGTTATCACCAATACTTAAATCTTGATTGAGAATAAAAATTCCAGGAATGTGACGGTTTTGGTTGAAGTGTTCTCTTAAATGTACTGGCATAGAAGCACGATTATTTGTCACTAAAATAAATCCCATCACCTCACACCAAATCAAGATTTATGGATCTAATGTACCTAATTTTGGTGTATCTGGTTCACCAACTACTCGAATAATGATTTCTGGTTCTCGGCGACGCAATTGTTGAGGATACACCGAATTAACATTTTCATCAATTAAATATTTCAGTGTCATTAGCTTTCTGCTTGGCTGTTATTTCAGCTTTCAATTTTCTCAGTCGTTCAACCACAGGCGGAGGATTTTTTCGCTGTTCTTCTCGCATTTTTCGCCCCCATTCTAGCCAGTCGGCGATATATTGGCTCACTTTTTCTTTTTCATGAAGATAATAAAGAATCGTCGCATATACCTGTTCGAGGGTTAAAGATGGATAAGTATTAGCAATTTCTTCGGGAGTTTTGGCTTGGTAAATGAAATCGTGTAAAATGGTTTCAATACCGACGCGGGTTCCTTTTAGCCGAATATCGTTAGGAGCAAGAAAATTAAAATAGTCTTCGAGTTGCATGAGTTACCCTAATTGAAGATTCAAACTTAACTTTATTCTTTAAGTAACATTGTTATCTTAATTATACTTGATCGTTGCCGAATAGTGTGATCGCATTGGGTTCTTAATTATTGACCTCTCCCCTGAACCCTATCCTACAAGGAAAGGGGAGAGAATTTAGCGAAGGGAGCGCAACAACAAACTGGGTTTGTTGTCAAGGCTCCAGCCCGAACAAGTTTAACCTGTTTTCTTTAGATAGTGAGAAGCTAAATGGACATAACCCTATTGCCCAAATTGGGTAACTTATCTAGAATAAGTATATGAAGAGAGGAGGAGACGTGATGGAGTATCAGAATTTTTCGCTCATCGAAGAAGATATTCAGGCTGACGCTCGAGGGCGGATTAGCCTTGGGACTCAATGTAGCAACCGTCACTATCGAATACTGATGAATGCAAGCGGGGAACTTCTTTTGGTTCCCATGGTGGCGATTCCAGAGGGAGAACTATGGGCTTTTCAGAATCCTAGTGTCCGCGAGTCGCTCAAACGGGGACTCGCAGAAGCCCGCACGGGAGATTTAGCTGAAGAAACAGTCGATTTAGACGCTATGCTTGAGTTTGCTGAATCTATTCCTGAAGAAGTCGAGGAGTAATTGAATTTCTCTTTACGACAGACACAGGAAGCTCGAAATACTCTATCTGAATTGCGAGCAGAAGCGGAACAGGCTCAAAAGACTCGCCTGGCTCAAGGTAGGACAAAAGCATCGAAACAAGAGGGTCTCTACAAACAGGTAACAAAAGCCCTCAAGCTCCTCAGTACAAACCCAAGACATCCAGGACTAAAAACCCACGAATTTAATTCCCTCGATAACCCTTATGATGCAACACAGAAGGTTTTTGAAGCCTACGCCCAACAGAATACACCGGGAGCCTATCGAATTTTCTGGTGCTATGGACCTCATTCGGGGGAAATCACCATTCTCGCTATTACACCTCATCCGTAGATCACAACATTGTAGGGGCGAAGCATTCGGGCGATAACCTATCGCTGAAACCGTAGATTTCCTATCCGAATGCTTCGCCCTTACTTTTTCAGCAAGCCCGAAATAGTTAGCGCTGAAGCGCAACAACAAACTAGGTTCGTTATTCCCCCCTTATCAAGGGGGGCAGGGGGGATCGAACCTAAAATCCATTTTTAATTTAATTATAACCAGCTACTTACGTTAACTGAATTGATAGCCGCAAACACGCAGCCTACACCCAAAACCCATTCTAACCCTCCAGCAAACCCCGCACCTCCTCAACCCCAACCCCGAAAACAGAAGCAATACCGACAAGAATCTCCTCATCTTGCGTTTGCTGATAAAGAGCAACAAGACGAGGCAAAGAATAGGTTTGTATGGTGTAATTATCGTTAAATTCTGCCAAAATTTGTAAGGCTTGCAGGTAATAACTTTTGGCTTGGCTCAATTCCCTCAATGCTTGCGCTACCATTCCCAACTCGTTCAGGGGGTTGGCTTGCCCGTAGCGATCGCCATATTCAATGTAGATCTCAATAGCTTGCTGGTAGTAGCTTCGGGCTTGCTCCCATTCCCTCAATTGTTGCGCTACGATTCCCAACTGGTGCAGGGTGCTGGCTTGGGAGTAGCGATCCCCATATTCAATCTTGATCTCAATAGCTTGCAGGTAGTAGCTTCGGGCTTGCTCCCATTCCCTCAATTCTTCCGCTAAATATCCCAACTGGTGCAGGGTTCTGGCTTGGGAGAAACGATCGCCATATTCAATGAAGATCTCAATAGCTTGCAGGTAGTAGCTTCGGGCTTGCTCCCATTCCCTCAATTCTTGCGCTAAATATCCCAACTGGTGCAGGGTTCTGGCTTGAGAAAAGCGATCTCCATATTCAATGAAGATCTCAATAGCTTGCTGGTAGTAGCTTCGGGCTTGCTCCCATTCCCTCAATTCTTGCGCTACTATTCCCAAATTGTGATAGATATATCCCAATTTTGAGGCTTTTTGTTGCTCGTCCACCCCTTGGAGATTTTGAGTTAATTCAATAACTTTTAGATTAGTCTGTTTCGCCTGTTCATAGTTTTTTGTATTTTGATAGGCGATGGCGAGATTGCCCAAAGCACCAACAATGTTACTACCGATTATCCCAGTTTTAATCTGTTCAGGATAAGTTTGACAAGCTTGACAAACACTCTCGCATAGTTTCAGTCTGCTACTAACATCATTGGTAACAGAAAAATATTTATTTAAGCAAAAGAAGATCCCAATATCTTCCTGCTTTTCCAAACAAATCTGCAACGCATTAAACAGATTTTCATACTCCCAGCGACAGAACAATATCCCCCACTGCTTCTCTTGCGGATTTTTGGAATCTAGTAAGTTCTCATAATAATCTGCCAAGTCTCGGTAATGATTCTTAAAACCCTCCCAAATTGCTGCTTGTGTCTCTGGTGCTAATTCCTTTAACTTCGTTTTTAGGAAGTAGGGAAAAATGGGCTGAATAGTCAATAAATACGACAATTCTTCACTCATCGGCGAAAGCAAACCCCAATGAATTGCTTCTTCAATCGCTGCATCAAATTGGTCAAATTGATAACCTTGTAAAGGTTCTAATTTTTGTAATTCTTCACTGTAAAAAGGAATTAAATCCCTGTGAATAAACCCACTAAAAGGTGCTAAACAGAGTAACAACTTCTGCGCCTCCTCCGACAAATTACTGTGGGAATATTCCACACATTTGATGATATTATTAGTCTTATCCTCATCCCCCACATTAACTAATTCCGCCAACTGTAACCCTTGCCAAATCTCCTCCGGTGACTGTCGCTTCAGATTCGCTAATACCACTTCCATCGCCAACGGATACCCCGCCAACAACTTCATCAAGCGCTTAAAATAATCATCCTTTTTAATCGCATTTTTCCGACTCTTCGCCTGACGTTCTAAGATTCTCTCCGCTAATTCAGTTCTCGACTCTTGGTCTAATCCTTGTAACTGATAGATATTCTCCTTAAAAGTCCTGCGTTGCAGCCAAGTTTCCTCACTGCGAGAACCCAAAATCACCTTCGTTTTTCCCCCCACCAAATTCGTGAGAAAATCGGCGATTTCTTCCCTCTCATTCTCCGGTAAAGTATTCTGAATTGCTAACGGTTGTCCCGTCACCGACTCCAGATTATCTAAAATGAGAATATACGCCTCACTGCGGAGTTTTTGCTCTAGTTTCCTTACTCGCGCTTTCAGGTTCATCCCTTGGAAACTCGCCTGTTCAAAACGATTATAAATTCCTTGACCAATTTCATGGACAATCTGTTCTAACGTCCAAGCTTTTCTATCATAACCAAAATAGAAAATATGGGTCGCCCAGTTGGTTTTCTGCCACCATTCTCGTAGATAATTGAGTAAAGTAGTTTTTCCTGTCCCTCCCATTCCTTTGAGTAAAAGGATATTATGTTTCAGCAGCGCCTTTTCCATCTTGAGAATCTCTAAATCCCTGCCGACAAAGCCGTATTCTGGTAAGGGAAAGACATATTGATTGCCGATATGCTCCCAGTATTTTTCCTCCTCTTCTGGAGTAAATGGACGCAAATTGAGATTAATTTTACCGCGACAATAAATCACCGGTAATAACCAATCTTCCAAATCTATTATCGTATTATAATAGGCGCGGCGTTGCTTATTATTGAATAACTCTAACCGTCCCTTTCGCATCGCTTCCGTTAGGTCTTTTCCGTTCAATAATTGCTGATAAATTGGTTTCATCATCAACTTAGCTGCAGAAACCGTCACCGAATATCCCATCGCCACCACTGCTTGCATTCCCGCAGTCATCAAACGACTTCCTAAACTGGTTTCCCGATAGTCTTCTGATTCCTGGGAAATTTGCTTTGCTGACTGACAAGCATTGAGAATACAAATAGGGATATTTTTCCCAGTGAGTAAATTCGCTAATTCCGTCGCTTCTACCGGAGTCGCTTGACCTTTTTCTTCTCCTTCCAGAAACAGAAAAGCTTTTACTCCCTCATATTCTGCTAAATCCTCCAGTCCCCATCCCCTTTGATAGCGCCAAGAATCCCCGTGAACCTGTCTTTGGTACTGTTCATATTCCATTAATCCGCCATGAACATCGAAATGAATAACATGATAGTATCCTTCTCCCTTCTCATCCAGATGTCTGGTTAGTGATTCATAAGTTCCGGGACGCAATATATCAATTTTTACCGGTATTTCACTACTATTTACCAGTTCTACTAAAGGACGGGAAATCGTGCGATAGTTAACATCAGATTCCTCATTAGGACGCGCAATCACCACCAGAAGATTGATAGTAGGATAAGTGGCCATTTGCACCGGGACAACTGTAGCCCCTCGACGCTGGCGGGAGATGATACAATCTATAGAAAAGGGACGCGGTAAATCAGGATCTTTTAGTGCTTCCCAATGTAAAGCTTGAAATTCTGGCGACTGACTTTCGATGATAATTTGCAGTTGACTTAACTGCTTTCGCAAGTCTCGATATTCCCCATAAGCATTTAAATTACTCTGGAAAACCTGTTTAAATAGGTTTTCGCCATAGTTTTGGACGCTGTTGGCGGCTTTTTGCGCCTTATCCGTCTCTAGCGTCGGAAATACTAACCATTCCTCAAAGTACCATTCTAGGTCTTTTTCTTCTTGGTTAGTAAAGGGGTCAGTAACCGTAATTGGGTAGCTGTTACCGCTATCAAAATTGAGAGTAGCAGTAAAGCCACCATCGTTAATTCCTTCTTCGCGGATGGTGAGGACTAACATAGAGATAAGTTGAGAATTGTTCTATTACAACTCTTCAGCAGTTTAACGGTATTATACTGGAAAAAACCTATTGCTTTGAGCCTATGGATGTTCGAGCGGCAGTTGCCCTAGAAGCAGGAAAACCCCTAACTATTGAAACGGTAAAATTAGCCGCACCGCAAGCGGGGGAAGTGTTAGTAGAAATCAAAGCCACGGGAGTTTGTCACACCGATGCCTATACTCTCTCTGGAGCCGATCCTGAAGGCTTATTTCCCTCAATTTTAGGCCATGAAGGGGCCGGAATCGTGGTAGAAGTGGGAAAAGGTGTCACTAGCCTAAAAGTGGGGGATCATGTTATTCCCCTATACATTCCCGAATGTCGTCAGTGCGAATACTGTCTCAGCTTTAAAACCAATCTCTGTCAAGCGATTCGTCTTACCCAAGGTCGGGGAGTAATGCCGGATGGAACCAGTCGTTTTTCCCTCGATGGTCAGCCTCTTTATCACTACATGGGAACCTCGACTTTTGCTAACTATACCGTGCTGCCGGAGATTTCTCTAGCCAAGATTCGCCCCGATGCTCCCTTTGAAAAAGTCTGTTATATCGGCTGCGGAGTCACTACAGGTATCGGTGCGGTGATTAATACCGCTAAAGTGGAACCGGGGGCAAAAGTGGTGGTTTTTGGTCTGGGAGGTATCGGTTTAAACGTTATTCAAGGGGCCCGTTTGGTGGGAGCCGATATGATTGTCGGGGTCGATATCAATCCCCAGAAACAAGCTTTAGCGACCAAATTCGGGATGACTCATTTTGTTAATCCCCAAGAAATCGAGGGGGATTTAGTGGCCTATCTGGTGGATTTAACTAAGGGTGGGGCCGATTATAGTTTTGAGTGTATCGGCAATGTCCAGATTATGCGTCAAGCTTTGGAATGTTGCCATAAGGGTTGGGGTGTTGCCACTATTATCGGTGTAGCCGGGGCCGGCCAGGAAATTAGTACCCGTCCTTTTCAATTAGTCACCGGACGGGTCTGGAAAGGTACGGCTTTTGGTGGAGCGAGAGGTCGTACAGATGTACCAAAAATAGTCGATTGGTACATGGACGGCAAGATTAACATTGATGATTTAATCACCCACGTTCTACCTCTGGCAAGAATTAACGAGGCCTTTGACCTGATGCGCCAAGGGGATTCTATCCGCAGTGTGATTACATTTTGAGCATAGTTAAGAAATACTTGACAAACTCTTAACTGTATGTGTGCGCCAGTTTCCTGGCCCTCTTTAACTTACTATAGAAGCGATCAATCTTTGTGTCCTCTGTGTCTGGAGTGGTTCCTTCCACTCCCAGTATTTACTCCGATTTTGTTAAGATATATTGCGGATACCCTGAACTTTAGTAAACAGAGGAGCTAAATCACCTAGTATTGCGTCCTTTTCAGTGATCAGTAACCAGTGAAAAGACAGTGGCAAACTACTATTTAATACTGCTCACTTAATACATACTGCTCACTTAGAACTCAAATCTGATAAGGGACTTGCGCTTTGATAATGTACCTTTTGGGCGAACGCAGTTCGCCCCTACATTGTGGACAAAATCCGTTACTGTAGGGGCGCAAAGCTTGCGCCCTCCGATCGATCAGGTTTGCTGATCACCCTAAGTAGGGCGAGAGCCTTCGAGATGTTAGGGACTTGCGCTTTGATAATGTGCCATCTGGCTGGTCTAATTCTTCTACAGAGCGATTTTCTGGCTGGGATATTATTCCCACGCAAGTCCTTAACTGATGACTAATAACTTTTAAATTTTTAACTTTAAGCAAATGCGTAATAGCGGACTCCTATCAAAAACCAAAGTCAAACTGAAACGGAAAAAAACGCTCACCTCGCCGACGCGGCCAGGGCCGAATAAATCACAGAATAAAACTAAAGATAAAGAGCGTCTAGTCGGTCGTCAGCGTCAGTCATGGCTAATTATGGGATTAATTAGCATTGTCCTGCTAGGAGGAGTTGGCTCGCGCTTGGCCTATTTACAACTGCAGCAAGGACAAATTAACCGAGAAAGGGCAGAAAATAACCGGATTCGCATTCTTCCCAAACCCCCAGTCCGGGGCAACTTATTCGATCGCAATGGCAAAGTTTTGGCGACAGCCCGTTTAACCCATGCAGCCTATATTTGGCCCAAATCCCAGCGTAATCCCGCTCAAAAACTCAATCTTGACCGTTTAGCCAGTATTTTAGGCATTCCCAGAAGCGACCTAGAAAAACGCATTAACGAAGCGGACGAAAACCCCTCCACCCTGATCCGCATCGCTAGGGGTTTAACTCCGGCCCAAATTATCGCCCTAGAGGAATACAAGGACGAATTAACCGGCATTGAAGTGGACGTGGAATCAGTGCGCTACTATCCCAATGGTAAAATCGGGGCGCATATTCTCGGTTATACCGGGGAACTAACCCCGGAGGAATATCAAGCCAAAAGACCCCAGGGCTACCGGTTGGGAGATGTCGTCGGTAAAATGGGTGTAGAAGCCGCCTACGAGTCAAAATTGCGGGGAGAATGGGGGGGAATGCAGTTAGAGGTCAACGGATCGGGACAAGTAATCCAAATTCTCGGCCAAAAAATTGCTAAACCGGGGCAAGATGTCACCCTGACACTAGATTTAAAACTCCAAAAAGCCGCCGAGGCCGCTTTAGGAAAACGCAAAGGTGCAATCGTGGCGATCGATCCCCGGGATGGTTCCGTGCGGGCCATGGTCAGTTATCCTAGTTTTGATCCCAATGTTTTCTCGGCCCCAATTACCACCGCCACTTGGAAAAAACTGCAAGCGGAGGGCAACCCGTTTGTTAACCGCGCTCTCCAAGGATTCCCCCCCGCTTCCACCTTTAAAGTCGTCACTGCCACTGCTGGCATGGAATCGGGGAAATTTCCCCCCAATACGGTCTTAAATACCTTTGCTGCCCTTTATGTGGGGGGGACAGCTTTCGGGGAATGGAATCACGCCGGTTTTGGTCCGATCGGTTTTGTCCGGGCCATGGCCATGAGTAGTAACACTTTTCACGGTCAAATTGGTCGCGGGGTGGGGGGACCGACTTTAATTGCCACGGCTCGGCGCTACGGTTTCGGTCAGAAAACTGGGATAGAATTAGCGGAAGAAACTCCGGGGTTAATTGCCGATCGCGATTGGAAACTGCGTAATTTTAAAAACTGGGATTGGTCCGTAGGGGATACGATTAATATGTCGATCGGTCAAGGATTTACCCTGGCGACTCCCCTACAGGTAGCTGTGATGTTTGCTGTCCCCGCTAACGGCGGTTTTTTGGTGAAACCGCACCTTTTACAGGATGCCCGGGATGTTAAGGAATGGCGAAAATCTTTGAACATGAAACCTAGCACCCTAGACACCCTGAGAAAGTCCCTGAGAGCCGTGGTAGCGGAAGGAACGGGACGGGCCCTATCAGACCCCGCTTTACCGCCTGTAGCGGGCAAAAGCGGCACAGCAGAAGCACCTCCAGGCAAGTCCCACGCTTGGTTTGGAGCTTTCGCGCCTTTTGATAAGCCCGAAATTGTCGTGGTCGCCTTTGCGGAACATTCCGGCGGTGGTGGTGGTAAAGTGGCCGCACCTATGGTACGTCAGGTAATGGAGGCTTATTTTAATGTCAAGCCGAAAGAAGAAAAACCCCGGCCGAAGCCCTAGAGACCTGTGGCGGTAAGCGGCACACAGCGCACGGTAATTCCCGTGGCCGTGGCAATTTTTTCCGCCCAAATCGCCAATATTTCAGCGTTTACGGGTTTGAGAATTTGCATTCCGTCGGCAGCGGTGAGGGGATTATTACCGCGGGTTTCTAATTGTCTTTGTCTGGCCCGGGGACGGGTCGGGGTGTTAAGTTGAATTTCATCCGGTTGTAGCTGTTGCATCAAATCGATGTATCGGTCTTGATCTTGGGGCGACCAAGAGGCCAGTAGCATGGTTTGAATTGCTAGTTTTCCCGACCATTCTTGGCGAAATTGTCTTAATCCCCACCAAAGCTCCTGCCAATCCAGACCGGAGACCGGACGGTTAACCCGTCGCCATTGGGCCTCGGAAACAGCATCGATTTTAGCGGCGACGATATCAGCTTTGCTCAAGTCTTGACGCACTTGGGCATCTCCCAAAAGGGTACTATTGGTTAAGACCGCCACCGGCCGCTCGGTTATTTCCTTGACGGTGGCCAGTATTTCCCCTAAATTGAGGGCGAGGGTGGGTTCCCCGCTACCACTGAGAGTGACTATATCCACGTCCCAGGGGGCAAAGGCACTTAAATCGCTGCTAATTTGTTCGCTGGTGATAAAAACTCTTCGTTGCTCGGTTTTTTGCTCAATTTCTCCTAACTGACAGTAAGCACAGTTAAAGGAACAGGTAGAAACTAAACCAATCGGATCGATGCCCAAGGAACTGCCGAAACGCCAAGAGGCAACCGGACCATATACGGAGCAGAAATAATCTTGGCGAGCAGTCATCGAAAATACCGAAAGAAGACGGAGAGGGAGGGATTCGAACCCTCGGTACGGTCTTACGATTCGTACAACAGATTAGCAATCTGCCGCATTCGACCACTCTGCCACCTCTCCAAGATGACATTACTTTAGTCTAACATGAAAGGCCACTTTTTGGCAAGTAATTTTTGGGCAGTTAATCGCCTAAACGACCATCCTCCATATTGACAATGCGATCGGCGATGTCGAAAATCCGGTTATCGTGGGTGACAAGTAAAATCGTGCAACCTTGTTCTTTTGCCAATTTCTGCATGATTTCCACCACATTGCGCCCGGATTGTCTATCTAAGGCTGCGGTCGGTTCATCAGCGAGGACTAATTTGGGATGACTGACGAGGGCGCGAGCGATCGCCACTCGTTGTTTTTGTCCCCCAGACAAATTTTCTGGGTAATAATCGACTCGGTTTCCTAAGCCAACTGTTTCTAAGATCGCTTGTGCTTTGATGTCTAAATCTTCCTGAAGAAATTCTTCATGAAGTTCCAGAGATAAGCGAACATTTTGTTTAGCAGTCAGAAAACTCATTAAATTATGTGCTTGAAAAATATAGCCAAGTTGTTTACGAAGCTGGGTTAATTGGTTTTTGCTTGCTCCATATATTTGTTGTCCCAAAATTTTGAGACTCCCTTCTTGAGCGGAACGTAACCCCCCCATCAGAGTTAGTAGGGTAGTTTTGCCGGAGCCGGAAGGACCTGTTAAGATGACAATTTCTCCTAGATTAATATTAAGAGTAATATCAAATAATACCTGTTTACGCAGTTTTCCTTCGCCAAAATAGTGATTAAGAGAATTGATAGATATAACAGGTTCTAATGAAGTTACAGATTCAATTTGCAGCATTTCCATAGTTGTAACTATCCTCGAAACTAAAAAATATCAGCTGGGTCAGCAGAACGCAGTTTATTCATGGCGATCACCCCAGAAACAGCACACATAGTAATTGTCAATATTAATACCATGACAGCACGACTAACCTTCATCATAATTGGTAATTGAGTAGCACTATAACCAAGTTGATACAGTCCGATCGAAAAGAAAAAGCCTGGAATATAACCTAAAATAGCTAATAATAATGAAGCCTGTATTAAGACACCGAGTAAGTAGCCATCACTGTAGCCCATAGCTTTCATAGTAGCATATTCTGGTAAGTGATCTGATACATCAGCATAAAGAATCTGATAAACAATTACAATACCAACAATAAACCCTACCATTACCCCTAAACCAAAAACAAAACCAATCCCTTGAGCTTCCCAGTAATTAATCTCATTTTGAGCTAATTGAGCCGGAGTAAACACTTTCACATCTTTGGGTAAATTAGCTGTCAATTGTTCCTGAATTTTTTCAAGAGAAGCTCCTGATTTTAACCTAATCAAACCCATAGATATTCTATCAGGTTTATTATCAGGAAAGAGGTTAAGAAAAGTCGAATCGCTGGTAATGACATTCCCATCAGTTACAAAAGAAGCTCCTATATTAAATAAACCTATCAAATCTACTGTTTTATCATTCATCTGGATTTCTACATTTCCTTGCTGTTTGAATGAATCAGTCATTGGTCCGTATTCTGGTCGAGATCCTTGATCAAATAGGATTCGGTTGAGTTGGTTTAACTGTGATTGATGTGACTTAATTTCTGTAGGGAGAAAAGGTGGATTAACAGGATCAATTCCCCAAACTAAAATATTGCGATTGATTTGAGTTTCAGGATTGCGCCACTGAGCAAACCCTATATAGATAGGTAAAACTGATTCTACCTGTTCATAAGCGAGGGTTTGAAATAATCGTTCTCTCGGAAATTGTTTAACCAAGTATAGGGTTTGAAACTGAGAGTTTACTAAGACTAGATCCGCTTGTAAAAGTTGATGAGATTTCGCAGCACCATCAAACAAAGCATCTAACATTCCCAATTGGAAAAACATAAGAATATCAGCAAAGGCAATTCCAGCGATCGCAACGCTAAGACGAATTTTTTCTTTCATTAGCTGAAGTAAGGCTAGGGGAGTTTTACGAAACAGTTTCTTTGGCATATATTGGCTCAATATTAAGGGTTTAAGAATTAGGATTGTCAACTTGTATTTCTACTTGTACTTGCAAATTAGTTAAGCTGGCTACCCGTTGACTATCTTGAGAATTGAGAAGGATTTTGACTTCTATGACTCGGCGATCTAGATTTTCTCCTGGTTGACTACTAAAGACATTTTGCCGATTTACTTGTAAACCAATTTGAGAGACAGTCCCCTTTAATTTACCCGAAAAAGCTTGGCTAGTAATGACAGCTTGTTGTCCCAGTTTCACTTTATCAATATCAGTTTGATACACCTCTGCTACAGCCACCATATTATTTGTTTGTGCCAGTTCTAGCAAACCAGAATCACCAATTTTTTCGCCAACTCGCGTATGAATTTTGAGAATTTGTCCGTTAATAGGACTCTTGATATAAACTTGATTTAAGTTGGTTTCTGCTTGTTGTAAATTAGCCACAGCATTATCAACTTCTGCTTGCGCTATTTGTAGATCAACTGGACGAACTTCAGCCACTTGATTAAGGGTAGCTTTTGCTTGTTGAATTTGCTGTATTCCTGTTGCCTTAGTACGCTCTAAGTTAGCTTGAGCTTCGGCGATCTGTTCTTGATAAGTGGTAATAATACGTTGTAGATCTGCTTGCGCTTCTTTGAGACTTTCTTGCAGGGTTTTTTGATTGAGACACTTACTATCATAATCAGAACTAGATACGACTCCATCTTGATATAACATCTGATAACGTTGACATTCAGTTTTAGCATTTTCTAGTTCTGCTTGTAAACGGGCAATTGTCGCTTTTTGTGTGGCTTTTTCTCCCTGTAACTGTGCTTGTAGTTTGGCTATAGTTGCCTTTTGCTCTCTAGTTTGTCCCTCTAAATCAGCTTTAGCCTTTTCTACCATCGCTTTTTGAGCATTAATCTCTCCAACCTTTGCCCCTGCTTTAACTTGAGCTAGACGCGCTTGAACTACTTTTAACTGTTCTTGATTTTGTTTAACTACTGATTGTAAACGGTTACGAGAATCTAAAATCGCAATTACTTGTCCTGTTACTATTTTATCTCCTTCTTTAACTAATAATTGTTCTATGCGATCGCCATCTAAAGGCAAGGGAGCATCTAGACGGATAACTTCACTTTCTGGTTCTAATCTTCCTAATGCTGCTACTTTGGTAATAGGGGGCGTTGTTGCTTTTGATTCAGAGGGCGATGAATTATTCCATCTGAGGGGGAAAACTTGATAAACTCCCCCCACACTGGTGATAGTTGTAGCAGCAATAGCAATGGCTAAAATCCAGCGTAAAGGATGATAAGACTTGGATAATGAATCATTTTTCATAGCTATTTCTTTCGTTGTTTTTGCTCTAGATAACTGGTAATCATGTTTAGGTTTTCTCAACTACTGGATTATATTATATCACACATCCATTATAAATAATTTGTACAGAAAATAGTGAGCCTTTAGATACTTTCATGCAGCTCATTCTTGGCTGGTTTTCATCAAATATTAATGATTAAAACCAGCCAAATTGTCATCAATAAGTCAGCTAAAAACTTTGCTTATATCTGACCAAATTTGTTTAATTTTTGATCGCTACTAATGCACAAAATTTATGCCTAACTACCACGGGATTTTGAGAGTAAAATCTCTGATTGGCGTAACTAACAAAAGTCTCAAAGATTTGAGGTATTAAAGCCGGATCTAAGGCATCGATAAAACCAGCAGATGCCACAGATTTTAGCATATAATCAGCTATTTGCTCTCCATTAACACAAGGAATAATAACTTCACCATTCCATGCGTTTTGTGATTTAAGATGACCATGACCAAAAGTTTTAATCAAGTAATCGTTATTTTTAGGAAGATTGATATTTATATTTTTGATCATTGCATGAGGATAATCCATTAAAACCTGGGTGAATAGATCAGAAACATCTTTTAAAGAGGAAGAGGTATTGTCAATCATTCCGAAAAAACCACCTGTTTTTAGCACTCTTTCTAGCTGTTGTCTCAAGCGAGTATGATTCATATAGCAAGTTCCCCAACCACAAACCAAACCATCGAGACAATTAGAAGATAAACTCTCTAAAAATGAAAGGCCATCTAACTGAACAAAGCGAATATTGTTCAAATTTTGATTCACAGCTTTTTCTTGATTTTTTTCGAGCATTCCAGCCGAGAGATCCACAGCAATTATTTGACCTGTTTGTCCAACTGCGTGAGCTAATTTGGTAGTAAAAAATCCAGTACCACAAGCAAGATCGACAATAACTTGGCCTTCTTTAACTGGTAATTTTTCCCAAAGTTCTAAAGCACTACTGCCAAGATTCCGAGAGTAGTAATCGTCGAAAGACACAGCCCCTTTATCATAATCAGCAATAGGGTTAGAATTCCCTTGGCTTAGTTTTACCTTAGCAACTTGATAGAGCAGCTTTGGCATTTTTAAAAGTCTAGTCATTTTTTTGCCTCTAAATGAGTAAAATCAAATAAGAATAAAAACGAGAAAGAGAAAAAAACTAGAGAACGCCGGATTAGAATGAAAAACCGGATAAGTGGTCAGACAAAAGTAAAGTTAACCGTGGGAGTCAGGAGTCAGGAGTCAGGAGTCAGCAAGAATTGCCAGAATTACATTTCTTAAGACAGACGACAGAATTTATGTCCGACTACTTAGCTATTAGCTTTGAATCTTTTTCAATTCATCAGCAACCGTTTCAACCGTAAAACGAATTTCTTCCTCACTATGAGTACAACTCATAAAAAACCGCAATCTTGCTGTTTGTTCTGAGACAGCCGGATAAATCACCGGTTGAACATTAATACCACGATAGAAAAGAGCTTGAGACAGTTGAATACATTGCAAAGAATTGCCAATAATCACGGGAATAACCGCAGAATCATAGCTTAATCCTGTATTAAGTCCCCTTTCTTTGGCTAACTGGAGAAACAGTTTTGCCCGTTGATGCAAAAGTTCTACACGCTCAGGTTCTACATTTAATAATCGAATGGCAGCTAAGGCAGCAGCGGCATTAGGCGGAGAAATGCCAACACTATAGACAAAACCGGGAGCAGTGTATTTGAGATACTCAATCAAAGCATGGTTGCCGGCAATATATCCACCACAACTAGCGAAAGATTTACTTAAAGTTCCCATCCATAAATCTACATCTGTAGGGTTAACTCCGAAATATTCTCCAATACCATGTCCTGACTTTCCAAGTACACCAATAGAGTGAGCTTCATCAATCATTAAAGCCGTCTTATAACGTTTCTTAAGTTCAATAAACTTAGGTAAGTTGGCAATATCACCATCCATGCTATAGACTCCTTCAATGATAATCAAAGCTTTTTCATAGCTGGAACGTTTGTCTTTAAGAATTTGTTCAAGAGATTGCCCATCATTGTGAGCAAAGGAGAACAAATTTGCTCCTGAATAAAGACAACCCTGAACAACGCTATTGTGACTCAGTGCGTCATAAACAATCAGATCATTGCGTCCAAAAAGATGACTAATAGTAATAACATTAGTAGAGTGTCCTCCCACATAAACGATCGCATCTTCTACTCCCAGTAAATTAGCAATTTCCTGTTCTAATTCTCGGTGGATGGGTTTTTCCCCTGATGCTACACGACTAGCTGAGACAGAAGTTCCATAACGATCAATAGCATCTTTGGCTGCTTGAGAAACCTTGGGATCTCCTGACATTCCCAGATAGTTATAGGTTGAATAATTAATCAATTCTTGCTCACCAATTTGGGTGATATTGCGAGCTACTCCTTGATGAATTTTGAAGTAAGGGTTTTGTAAACCAATTGCTTCAAGTTGCATCAATTGCCGCTTCATTTGCTGGTAAGCTGGCTGTTGATCAAAGTTAGAAAAATCAACTAAAGTAACTGTATCTGAATTAGCTTTTTCCTTTTGTTGTCGCAATTTTTCAATGAGTTGAAGTTTTTGCTGAGAGGAAAGATTAGCTAGAGTTTGGCTAGTATTAGTCATTTTCGAATCTCCTTAATTAGATGATATAGAACTTAAAAGAACATCAAGTTCCTGATCCGTTAACTGGTTTAGTTGAGCTAACAACTCCTCAGAAATTTGCTCTTCATCAACTTGATTGATTACAGGGTCAGGAGAAATGGAGACTTTCTCTATTAATTGTTCATTCACGAAAATGGCTAGAGTGGTAACAGTAACATCTTCAGGAAATTTAGTTAGAGGAATATCAACTCCCAAATCAACACTTAGCTTAGTTTTCATTTCAACAGTCATTAGGGAGTCAAAACCAATTGTTTTTAGGGGCTGATCTAGATGAATTTGAGCAGCATCTGTCCCTATACTCTTAGCAACTAAACCTTGAATGTAAGCAAGTAAAAGCAAAATCCTCGAATCACCGGAAGACTCTTGCCACTGAGACAGAATTGGCGACTGAGTAGCTGATAATCCATCATATCCTCCTACATCTTGTGCAATTTGAGTCAATAGAGGAAGATTAAAGGGATAAGATGCTATAAATTGTGGCCAATCAACGGATAAAACCCCAATTTGAGCTATATTTTCTTGAATTAATTCACCGAATATCTGTAACCCTTGCTCAATTCTGATGGGATTAATGCCTTGAGCAAAAAAGCGATTGTCTAAATTGGCTGCCATACCCACTCCAGACCATGGACCCCAGTTAATACTTAGTCCGGGTAGTCCTAAACTCCGGCGATAGTGAGCTAGAGCATCCATGAACGCATTAGCTGCGGCATAGTTACCTTGACCCGGTGAACCCATTAATGAGGCTATGGACGAGAAACAGACAAAGAAATCTAAAGGTAGATCCCAACTAAAACAATGTAGATTCCATGTTCCTGTTATTTTGGGAGCCATAACACGGGTAAAACGTGGCCAATCTAGTTGTGATAAGAGTCCATCATCTAACACTCCTGCTGCATGAACAATTCCACGCATAACGGGTAAGGATACTGTCATTTTCTGGAATAATTTTTGAACATCCTCTTGTTTAGAAACATCAGCCTTGATGATAACTACCTCAGTTCCTGCCTGTTTCCATCGTTCAATCAATGTGATAGCTTCTGTATTTGGTTCACTTCGTCCAGTGAGAACTAAATATTTAGCACCTTGAGAAACCATCCAATCAGCTATTTTTAATCCTAATGCTCCTAAACCCCCAGTAATTAGATAGCTGCTATCAGGGCGTATTTTCTCTTGTTGACTTGTGCTGTGGGCACTATGTCGCACCAGTCGAGAAACATGACGGATTTCTTGACGATAAATCACCTGATTTTCGCTGTCAGGAGCTAATATTTCCGCTACAAGTAGGGATTGGTTAGCATTGGGTGATGCTTCTAGATCCACACATACACATTGTAATTCTGGATGTTCTAGGGCGATCGTTCGGCCAAGTCCCCATAAAGGCGCTTGTTCAATAGCTAAGGATGTGTCTGAGGGATCTAAAGTTTGTGCACCTTGAGTAACTAACCACAGACGGGGTAAATTTGTACCTCGTTTTTGAGTTAAAGCTTGAACTAGAGACAAGACACTACCACAGCCTATTTCTTGCGCCTTTTGTAAGGCTTCTAGAGATAAATCTGTAGATGAATTATTCTCACAACTCCATAAATGAACTATTCCTTTTAAGGGAGGTTTATTTTCTAAGCTCTCTTGGAAAAGTTTGGTAAAATCATCGGTAACAAGAGGATTAACTGTATAACTTTCTGGGTTTAGCTTTTGATAGTGAGAGCCAACAGAAACGATAATACAATATTCACCTAATTGTGTTAGTTGATTAGCTAAAGATGAACCCATTCCATCACCCTTGGTAAACAGTAACCAAGTGCCAAGATTTTCTGCTCCGGTTAAAGGTAAGTTCAAATCACGGTTTTGTGGTCGCCAGACTATTTCATATAACCAGTTTTCTGTCTCCTCTTTTTGCACAACTTGCCCCAGTTTTTGAGAACTAATACGCTTAACTGATAATCCTTGAATTTCGGCAAGCAGTACCCCACTGTCATCAAATAAATCCACATCTGCGGTGATGGTTTGGGAAGGCTCAGAAGAGTCTTGATTTAACTTAACTCTACTCCATAGATGAAGGGGTACAGAACCATAGACTTGATATTGCTTTAAACCCACAGGTAGGTAAGCATCGCCAGAGTCTTCTCTTGATAAAGCCGCCCCTAATGCTTGTAAACTAGCATCCAGTAAAACGGGATGTAATTTGTAGTTACAAGCTTCATTAACTAAGGGTTCTGGTAACTGAATCTGTCCGAGAGCCATTCCTTCATACTGCCACAGGTCTGTAATGGCTTGAAAACTTGCTCCGTAGTCCATTCCTCGTTGTTGTAATTGTTGATAATAATCTTCAACATTTACGGATTCAAGAGAATCAATTGATAAGTTTTCTAAGTTGACTGGACTGGGTTGAGTAATATCTGTTACTTTGATAATTTTACCCAAAGTATGAAGTGTCCAAGAATCGCCAACAGGATTAAGACTAAAGATTTCAAAGGTATAAGTCTGGGAATCTTGAGGAGTCAGAATTAACTCGATGTCTTTGACTTGATTACCCTCGAAAAATAAGGGATGCTCAATCTTCACATCTTCTAGGCTGATTGAGTCGGATTTAAAAACATTGATCCCAGCGACAAGAGCCATTTCTAAGTAAGCAGTAGCAGGGAAAATAGTGGTTGCTTGAATCTGATGGTGTTGAATATAATTGGGACAATCTTGACTGATTTGAGATTCAAAGATAATTGGTTTTAGTGGCAAATGTAACCGTTTTCCTATTAAAGGATGAAGATGTCCATTGCCATTGCTAGAGTATAACTCAAATTGCTGAGTACCCTGAGGATTGTTGTGAGAAATATGTCCCTTACCATTGGTTGACTCAACTCTTGTAGTGGAGCAGTCGGACAATATACTGCCATGGCAATACAATTGTCGGCTAAATTGATAAGTTGGCAGACTCAAACGATGATAGGAATAATCTTTTGAAAATCCAGTCCAATTTACAGGTGTTCCTTTAACATATAATTCTGCCAAACTTTGTAACATTTGTTGCCAATCTGATTTTCTAGATCGCAAACTTGGCAACCATACTCCCTTGCCTTCTGGAATACAATGACTTCCCATTCCTATTAAAATGGGTTGGGGACCAATTTCTAGATAAACCTCATAACCGTGGCTCGCTAGTGTATTCATTCCTGCGGCAAACTCTACGGTCTGGCGAATATGATTTACCCAATAAGAAGGCGTAGCTATTTCGGCTGTCGCTATTTTACCAGTGACATTAGAAATTAAGCTAATATTTGGTTTTGAGTAGGTGATTTCTCGGGCAATTTTGGCAAACTCGGTCAATATTGGCTCCATCAAAGGTGAGTGAAAAGCATGAGAAACTTGTAAGGTTTTTGTCTTCACCCATTCGGTATCTAAATTAGCGACTACTGCATCAACGGTTTGACTGTCCCCAGAAATAACAATGCTAGATGGCCCATTAATAGCAGCGATAGAAACCTGTTTTTCATAAGAAATAATGGCACGTCTGACAGTTTCTTCGTCGGCAGTAACTGCTACCATTTTACCGTTAGACGGTAATGCTTGCATTAAACGACCTCGATAAGCGATGAGTTTTAACCCATCTTCAAGACTGAACACCCCGGCAATACAAGCGGCCACATATTCTCCTACACTATGACCCATAACTGCACTAGGTTCAATACCCCAAGATTTCCATAATTGAGCGAGTGCGTATTCTATGGCAAATAAGGCGGGTTGGGTGTAAGCTGTTTCATTTATGGGTGAGTTCTCTCCCTCTTGAGGATAGAGAATAGATAGCAAAGGTTTGTCTAAATAGATACTAAGAATCTCTTGACAGTGTTCAAGGGTTCTACGGAAAGTAGGTTGAGTCTCATAAAGTTCCCGGGCCATATTGATATATTGTGACCCCTGACCTGTAAAAAGAAACGCAATTTTCTGGTGTTTCTGGTGCGATAGTTCACCGGTTAAAATTCCCCCAGCTTCTTTGCCCTCAATAATAGCCTCTAACTGGGATTGTAATTGAGTTAAAGACTCAGTTTGAATAGCTAAACAATGATGAAAATGCGAGCGCCCCACATCAGCACTAAAGCAAAAGTCTTGTAAGTTGATTTGCGGATTTGCTTGAAGATAACTGTGATAACTTGATACTAATTCTCGCAAAGATGACTTAGTTTTAGCGGTAATAGTCAAGATAGCAAGAGATGGTTCATGATGCTCTTGCTCCAAGGTTTCCAGAACAAATTCTTGTAAAATAACATGAGCATTAGTGCCACCAAAACCAAAAGAAGATACCCCAGCTAATCGCCCTTTTTTACCCTTTTTCCAAGGCTGTAATTGAGTAGGAATAGATAAGGAAGTTCCTTCTAGAGAAATATAAGGATTGAGTTTTTGCAAATGAAGGTGAGGAGGAATTTCACGATTTTGTAAAGCGAGGCAAACTTTAATCAGTGCGGCAATTCCTGCGGCTGCTTCGAGATGACCAATATTAGTTTTTACAGAGCCGATCCAACAGGGCTGATCTAATTGACGATCCTCCATTAATACTTCTTTGAGAGCATTAAGCTCAATCGGATCCCCTAAAGATGTACCTGTACCATGAGCTTCCACGTAGCTAATATCTTTGGCGCTTACCTGAGCTTTGGCTAAGGCTTTTTTAATAACAGCTTGTTGAGCTTGTTTATTGGGTGCAGTTAGTCCATTACTGTGACCATCTTGATTAACTGCTGAACCGCGAATAATTGCATAAATGCGATCGCCGTCTTGAATAGCCTTCTCTAGGCGTTTGAGGATAACCACCCCACAACCTTCGCCCCTTACATAGCCATTAGCACGTTCATCAAAGGTTTTACAGCGACCATCAGCGGCTAACATCCCTGCTTTTGAGAAATTAATAGTTAATTGGGGAGATAGCAGCAAATTTACCCCGGCTGCTAATGCGAGATGACATTCCCCATCTGTTAAGCTCTTACAAGCTTCGTGGACAGCAACTAACGAGGAAGAACAGGCCGTATCTATAGCTAAACTAGGTCCATGGAAATCTAGAAAATAAGATAAACGATTAGCCGCCACACAAAAAGCGTTACCCGTGCCATAGTAAGTGCCTATAGACTCATTATCTTTAGATAACAAGCGAGCATGATCATCACTACTGATGCCAACAAATACACCTGTTTGACTCCCTGCTAAAGTTTCGGGGGCAATACAAGCATTTTCGAGAGCTTCCCAACTAACTTCTAAGAGAAGTCTTTGCTGGGGATCCATTTCCACTGCTTCCCGAGGTGAGATGCCAAAAAATTGAGGATCAAAATCATAAACATTATCTAAAAATCCACCATTTATGGGGTTTAAATTGCCCAGTTCTTGATGATTCCATCTTTGAGAAGATAATTCTGTTATTGCATCCCCTCCTTGGCGTAATAGTTGCCAGAATGCGTCTGGAGATTTAGCTTGAGGAAAACGACAGCCAATACCGATAATAGCGATCGGCTCATTTTGAGGTTGTGATGAGGTTTTTTGAGCGACTGTGGATGAAGTTGTAGCTAGAGCTTCAGAACTTAATCCATTTAGGGCTAAATAGTGAGCAACCGCATGAATGCTAGGATATTCATAAACCAGCATAGGAGATACACTTTTCCCCAGCCATTGCTCAAGCTCTCCCGAAAGACTTACTGCCGCTAAAGAACTCAGTCCATAACTTGCTAAGTCTTGTTGAATATCTATTTTTTCTGGTGCTATTTGCAAGATCTCTGCAACTTTTTTAATTAGCCACTCTTCAATTGCTTCTTGAGTATCGGACACAATTTGATTCTGACTGACCTCAGAGAATTCTTCAACAACCTGATAACTTTTGACTTGTTTTAGCAGAGAGTTAATATCTGATTTAAGCTGCTTAAATCCATTCTTATGTTCAGGATTCTTACTCCAATCGCCAATCACATTAAGAGTTCCTGCTAGAAAACTAGCTCGGCAAGCTTGACGTTGAATCTTGCCACTAGATGTCTTGGGAATACTTGCTGTTTTCAGCAGTGCCACGGCATAAACATCTAGTTGATGTTCTTCGGCAACAGAGCGAATAATTTGCTCAATTACCGCTGGTGAGTCTAATTTACGCAGATAGCTTCGTTCGACTTCTTGAACAACTACTAGCCTTTCTTGACCAGCAATTTCCACTGAAAATACTGCTCCACACCCTTGCCGCAATCCTGGGTGACTTTTTTCGACGGTGGATTCAATATCTTGAGGATAATGATTACGTCCTTGAACAATAATTAAATCCTTGATTCTTCCTGTGATAAATAACTCACCAGCCAGTAAAAATCCTAAATCTCCTGTCCGCAGAAATGGCCCAACCTGGGTATCAGCTAAATAAGCTTTGAAAGTTTCTGCTGTCTGTTCGGGTCGATTCCAATAACCCTGAGCTACACTGTCACTAGATACCCAAATTTCCCCTATTTCCCCATCTCGACATTCAGTTAAAGATTCAGGATTTACAATTACAATTTTTTCTGATAACCAAGCGTGACCACAACCAACTAATAATTGAGCATTCGGGTGTTGAGAGTTAATAGTAACGGCACTATTTTCTAAAAGAGCTAATTTATCAACTGCTTCAATCACAGGAGATTGGCTTTTAATTCCCCCCGATACAAATAGAGTAGTTTCAGCCATCCCATAACAAGGATAAAATGCCTCTCTCTTAAAACCATAATCAGCGAAAGTATTAGCAAATTTTTCTAAGGTAGCTGCTCGAACAGGTTCGGCCCCAGTAAAAGCCACATCCCAACAACTTAAATCCAGATTTTCTCGCTCTTGAGGTTTAATTTTATCAGCACATAATTCGTAAGCAAAATTAGGACCGCCACTACTGGTAGCGTTGTAGCGAGAAATAGCCTGTAACCATCGGAGCGGTTTTTGGATAAATGCTTCTGGGGGCATAATCACACAAGGAAATCCGACGTACACTGGTTGTAATACGTTACCAATTAGTCCCATATCATGGAATAGTGGCAACCATCCTACACCAATAGTTTCGCTTGTATGTCCAAAGGCAGAAGCAATCAGTTTTTCATTATAAAGTAAATTTTTATGACTAACCATAACTCCCTTAGGCATACCTGTGGAACCAGAAGTATATTGTAGGAAAGCTATGTCCTCTAAAGAAAGATTCGGTTTTTGCCAGTTTTCTGCTTGCTTATCCGGGATGTTATTAGTAGCTAGGCAGGGTACTGTTATTAACTCAGGGTCACTCGAAAATTTTTCCTCAATAGTATTTAATAAGGATGTAGTAGTTAAGGCCAGTTTGGCTTGGGCATCTTTAGTTATTGCTTGTAGTCGAGAGAGCTTTTGATTACGTCGGGGAGGATAAACGGGAACGGCAATAACACCCGCGTATAAACAGGCAAAGAAAGCAATGATAAATTCTTCCTCCGATGGATAGAGCAATAAAGCTCTTTCTCCCGGAGACATTTGTAACTGAAGTTGAGCCGCCAAAGCTTTTGCTTTTTGCTCTAATTGCTGATAAGTCAGTCTGGCGGTTTCTGTTTCTCCATTAGCCAAAAAGATATAAGCTGTTTGCTCGGCTTGCTGCAATGCTCTATGGTTCAAGATATCTACAAAAGTAGAAATGTCCTGAAAAATTTCGCCTTTAGATTTTGATTCTACAGATAAACAAAGCATTTTTTCCTCTACAACTGATTTCTGAAGTTCTTTTAACATAAAACTAATTACAGGGCAATCGCACGCACTTCAACATAACCTGACAATTGAGAATGGCAAAAAGTTTTGCTGATACAGGGTTTTGGGTTTTGACCGAATATTTGCTTTAGTATTGCTTACGTCAGGTTTATGACTGTTTCGTTACAAAGCAAAAGTCTGAAACGTTTGCATGGTCAATGGTTGAGGCCAAGCTGTATCTGTCAAGAGGTCTTTTTATGCGATTACCCTATCCCTCCTCTGGGTTCACTTTACCTAAACTCAATAAAGACTGCTTACTGTTTTTTATTTTTACCGCTCCTATTTTTATCTTAGCGGCTTACCCTAAGTAAAAATACTCAGTTAAACAAAATTTAATTATTTAATTGTCAAGTCCAGTAGTAATTTTGTAACCGTTCAGGAGAGGTGTCAAGCCGCCAGTGGCATTGACTCTGTGGAAGGACTCTCTTGGGACAGCAGAGAAGGAGAAGCACTGCCTTTCTTTCCCAGGGGCGCGAATCGCTTCGGTCATAAGGTTCTAAGCACAATTAATTACACATCTGAGCCGTCAGCCGTCAGCTTTTTCAGTGATCAGTAAACAGTGATAATTAGGGTTTGCGGCAAAAAGTTTTTCTTGGGGGCAGGGTGTGGGGTGTAGGGTTTTACCGATTTTCAGGTGGTCAACTACCTAATTTTCAGGGAAAAAGTACCTGAATTTTCCCCCTGATCACTCCCAGTCCAGTACTTTTTGATTGACAAAAAGTCTAAAAGTCTTACCCAACAAGGTTTTTAGATTTATTCAGCCAACCCTAATTACTATAGATGGAAATCGGCTGTCCCTTTGCCTGTATGCTAGAAAGAGGAGCTAATTCGTTATTGAGCGAGCTTTTTCGCAAGGATTGACAGTATGGGTAATATTCACGAGCAGTTATTAGAGGAATTAGCCGAAGTGGAGTGGAGTGACTTGATCCCCCATGCTCAAAGGGATGCGCTGATCGTGGTTTCGGATTCCCTCAATTTAATCGAAGTGGCAGAAGCGATCGCCAGTGATCAGGTTGCTCAAGTGCAGAATTGGATCGGGGAAAAACTACTAGAAAAACCGACACAAGAGCAGTTAAGTGATTGGAATTCCCATCCCGATAACCTTTTTAATACACTAATCGTGCAACCTTTTGTGTTAATTCAGAGCATAGCTTAGATAAAACCAAACCCCCCAATCTTGTGGGATTGAGGGGTAGGAAAGAATAATCCTGGCATCGAGCTATTGTCCCGGTCGGCAACCCGACAAGTATCTTGGCCACGGTGAAGTTTCACAACCGAGTTCGGGATGGAATCGGAGTG